>JBEKJD010000310.1:0-3562 GCA_050011415.1 Dissulfurispiraceae bacterium
TAAGCAGCCGAGCTTTTGAATTGAATTGAATGTCTCAGGTATTAACCATGATTCAAGGGCGTTCGGGTCGTCAACCCTGGAGGTGTTGAGCGTCGAACCCGGTGAATAAAACAGCACAGGACTGAAGTCGTCGTAGTAGGCTACCAGCACGGAACCTGACGGGCTGGCTCCGACAAGATAGGCCACTGGCTCACCGCTGTACGATACCAACTCTACGGAAATGGGATAAGGCGAGGCGCTGCCATTCCATTCGCCGTGAATGGCGACATGGCTTGACATAAGATTCTGCGCAACTTGCCATGCTGCTGTCTCGGAGACATTCCCGGCAAACGTTTTATCGGCAAAAATGACAAGACAGAAAAAACCAAATGCTAATGCAATAGCTTTTTTGCCGCGCATAGTGGACTCCTGCCATAACTTCGTTCCTCTCTAATGCGACTTGCTCTAAAGAGGGTACCAATCGGTTCTAATTTTACACACCTGGACCTACCCAGTCAAGAAACCGAATAAAGAGTACTAAGGCTGATTTCTTTCACCCGGGGAAAATTTAATATAATTCTCCCAAATCAGGAAGAGCTCTTTTGTCGCCCTCAGGTCTCCGGCGCAGTAGCGGGCGATATCAACGCAGCGTTTGGCCCTGAACAGTCCTTTTACTTCATAGCCTGTAATGCCTTCGGCTTTAGGGCTCTTTATATTGAATGTCTTGCACCACATATCAAGACTGAACCGTCTTTTCGATGTCCCATAAAAAGACAATTGATCGAGAAGGTCGATATGCGGGCCGCTGTAACGGTTGGGCAACAATTCTCTTGCAGGTTTTATCTTATGCAGTGCAGAGCGGATGAGGATGAAAGGACAATCAAATCCCCTCCCGTTAAAGGTGATGAACTGATCATATGTTCTGATAACGCCCCAGAACTTTTCGATAAGCTCCTTTTCAGTCCCGCACTCGAACCGTATACCGTCTTCCTCAAAAGGCAGGAGCATATCGCCGGGTGTCTGGAAATAAACAGCCCCCTTGCCCGTGTCCGGGTTGAGCATTCCTATAGTGACAATCTCAGCAGTTAGCGGATAGAAGGAAAGGCTGTCTTTCACGCGCATGACTTCTTCTTCAGAATCGGCCCATTTAAGAAAGTAGTCCTGCGATGAGGGATCAAGCGAATCAAAATCCATCCCTACTGTCTCTATGTCAAATATGATGCGGCTCATCAAAAAAACAGGCGATAGGCAAGAGGCGCCAGGCTATAGGATAAAGCCAAAATAGATACCTTTTGCCCATCGCCTATTATTTATGCTGCTTTATTTACCATATGTTCAAACACCTTCCAGGTCTTGATCGTATCAATGGCCCTCTGCAGCTGCAAATCATCTTTTTCCTCGACCTCAAAGGGTGCTGTTGTTTCTTTCTCTTCGGGTTCCTCTTTCAAATTGTCGTTTTTAAGATGCCTTTCCAGATCTTTTTCCCTGATGACCATGTGGTTCACTGCGCCGTCTTTGGCAGTCAGTTTTACAATGATATCAGGAGTGATGCCGATATTCTGGATGCTTGTTCCGTTAGGAGTATAGTACTTTGCGGTCGTAAGCCGAAGCCCGGACCCGTCACTGAGCGGGATAAGGCTTTGGACCGAGCCTTTGCCGAAAGTCTGCGTGCCGATGATGATCGCCCGTTTCCAGTCTTTCAGCGCGCCGGCAACGATCTCCGAAGCGCTCGCACTGCCCTGATTGACGAGGACCACCATGGGCATGTCAGTAAAGTAAGGTTTGGCGCCTTCAGTATTGTATTCTATTTTTTCTCCGGTCCTCCCCTTTATATACACCACAAGCTTTTTGGGAGGCAGAAACTGTTCAGCTACATCCACTGCACTGTTGAGCAGTCCGCCCGGGTCATTTCTCAGGTCAAGGATAATGGAGGCCATGCCCTTCTTTTTAAGAGAGGCAAGCGCGGCAGAAAGATCGTCAGAAGTGGATTCCTGGAACTGGCTCAACTTTATATATCCGATAGAGGACTCGAGCATTTTCGGCTTGACGCTTTTTATTTTTATTATATCTCTGACAATGCTGAAATCTTTCGGCTCGGTCCACCCCTCTCTGAAGATACTCAATACAATGGAAGTGCCTTTAGGCCCCCGCATTTTCGCAACGGCACTCTCCAGCTCCATATCTTTTGTGGATTCTCCCGCTATTTTTATGATCTTGTCACCGGCCTTTATTCCAGCCCTGTAAGCAGGGGTATCATCAATGGGCGCAATGACAGTGAGGAGAGAGTCCTTTAATCCTATCTGTATGCCGAGACCGCCGAACTCGCCTTTGGTTTCAACCTGGAGATCTTTGAAGGCTTCAGGCGGCATATAGCCGGAATGGGGATCAAGGGAAGAGACCATTCCTTTGATCGCTCCGGTAATCAGGTCCTTTGTCTTGACCTCATCGACATAATTTTTCTTTATCAAAGTCATAACTTCGGTAAAGGTCTTTAAGTCCTCATAACTTCCCTGGGCATTTACAGTTCCTATGGTCCAACGGCCTATAAGGGCAGCAGCAAGAGCAAAGGACAGAATAGTTGTGACGACAAGCCATTTTCTTTTTGAGAGCATTTCGATCCTCCGTAAATCTATTTTCTCAACCACTGCAGGGGGTCCAGGGGTTTTCCCTTGTACCGGATTTCAAAATACAGGCCGCTTGTTCCCAGCGTGCTTGATTCCCCTACCTCTCCAATGATTTGCTGTTCCTTTATTATAGCGCCATTCTTTGGAAAAATGTTTGCCAGATTTCCGTAAAGTGTATGGTAGCCGCCGCCATGGCTTACGATGACAAGTTGTCCGTAACCTTTGAAATTGTCGGCAAAAACGATGGCGCCTTCATGTACTGCTCTTACCGGTGCGCCGTTTTCTGTTCTCACGTGGATGCCGCTTCTGAATACCGGCAGATTAAATATAGGGTCCACCTGCGTACCATACTGTAATGCAACCTTGCCTGTAACTGGCCAGGGGAGTCTCCCTTTCAGCCTGCCAAATCCGCTGTCGTCAGGTATTTCTTCTTCTTTTGCCCCGGATCTTCCTTTAGCGAGCCGCTTCTTTCTGGCCTCACGCTCCCGTCTTTCCGTCTCCCGGATAATAGTAAGCAATCTCGTGGACGTTTCTTTAAGCTCTTTAATCATATTTTCAAAAACGCCCTTTTCTTTTCTCACATCGGCGAGCAGCGCTTCCCGTTCCTTTTTTTTATCTTTTAAAGAGGTTTCCAGTTTTGACAGGCTTTTCGCCTCAAGTTTCAGGTCGGCGAAAAGCTCTCTTAACCCGCTCTCCTTCTCAGCCATGGCCTTGAGCTCCGCCCGGTATTTATTTATGAGACTGTAATCATAGTTCGAGATGTCCCTCAAATATCTCTCGATCCTCAATGTTTGTGCGATATCCTCTCCGCTGAGCAAGGCCAGAAGCGCATCATTGTTTGAGGTAAACATGAGCAGCGTTCTCAATCTTTTTTTCAGGCGGGCTTTCTGTGCCTGCAGTACCGCGCTGTCGCTTTTAATTTCTTCCTGCAGAGTAAGTATATTGCTGTTCAACCTATT
>JBEKJD010000311.1:0-3550 GCA_050011415.1 Dissulfurispiraceae bacterium
TAAATAATTCAGGCAATGGGCTATGGGTAATAGGCTATGGGTAAAGACCAGATACATTTTTTTTCTTTTCATATCGCCCATTGCCTATTGTCTATCGCCTGTCCCTATTGCGTTTATCTGGAAAGTCTGAGAGTTTTTCGATATGGAAAAATCCTTATCCGGCACAAAAAAGAAGAGGTAGCCTATAACAGGGGGTAATTTCCTTATTCGGGATTCAGCAGTGACCTTTATAAAATAAGTCCCTGCCTCCAGTTCCTTAATATTTGCCAGCTTTATATCAGAGAGAGCCATTGCCCAATCAACCATCGATTCCAGGTCGCTAAACCGTTTCTTCAAGGAGATGCTGCCGTTCACCCTGGAGGCAAAGTACTCTCTCTTGATAGTGTCGTTTTTTAACGTTGTTATTATTTTTTGTCCCATGACAAACTCGTCAGGCCAGATATTCCAAACTCTGAAGAGATCTATATAAAAGATGAATTCCTTCGATAACCCGTCATTAAGGTCATCCATGGTTTTTTGGTCCGGCTTTACTGCGGTTGATACATAGAGTTCATTATTGGAAAGTCTGAAATTTATGTCAGAAAATTCGACTGCAGAGCCTGCCTTTACAAAGGCAAGCTGTTCAAACAACAGCAACACTGAAAATATTATTATAACAGACTTTTTGCCTGGCATATCACTTGGGTCACGAGAATTTATTTTCATTATAACACAGAGACATAACTACATCATGTCCCTTGCAGCACTTATCAGAGCAATGGTATCATAAACTCAAGATGATATTGCCGGAACTTAAATATGATTCAAACTGCCTTATTCCGGCCATTATTCAGGACGCGCAAAGCGGGGAAGTCCTGATGATGGCCTATATGAACGAGACCTCTTTGCAACAAACTATTGAAACAGGTTTTACGCATTTCTGGTCGCGCTCGAGGCAAAAGTACTGGAAAAAGGGCGAGACTTCAGGACATGTGCAGGAGGTCAAGGAAATCTTCTACGACTGCGATGCCGACACACTGCTGATAAAGGTTATACAGCATATGGGGGGGGCGTGCCATACGGGTGAGCGCACCTGCTTTTTCAGAAAAATCCAGTAATTGGTAATAGGTCACTGTTGAAAATCAGATTTGAAAGCTATGAGTCGGACGTGAAGCTGCTGAACCCCTTTAAGGATTTCGAGGAGGACGTTCAGAAGGTGGAAGTCCGCAAAGACCCGCTCCTGGGGGACACAAGTGTGTATAACCCCTATCTGAAGGACAAGGTGAAATTTTTTTTCCATGATAATGACGCAGCGCTTATTGAAGAAATGGTCCGGGAGAGCTCAAAAAACTGTTTATTCTGCAGCGATGCAGTTGAAAGGAGCACTCCCCGGTATCCGGCGGACATTATTCCCGAAGGCCGCATAAAAGTCGGGGAGGCTGTTTTGTTCCCTAATCTCTTCCCTGTCGGAAAATACCATTCAGTTATCGTCCTCTGCAAGGCCCATTTCCTGAAGCTTACGGAATTCAGCCCTGAAATAATAGGGAACGGGCTCATAGCTGCACGGAATTTTATAAATGCCGTCTACAGTAGGGACTCAGCAGCATCATTCGTTGCAGTCAACGCGAATTATCTCTTTACGGCAGGCGCAACTTTGGTGCATCCCCATTTGCAGATGCTTATCACTCCCACCGCGTATTCATATCATGGCAGGCTTGTGGAGGCCATTCGCCTGTATTATCAGGACAACGGCTCATGCTATTTTATGGATTTGATAAGCGAAGAGAGGAAAAACAATATTCGATATGTGGCACAAAGGGGAAAGTGGCATTGGATCGCTCCCTTTGCGCCGATGGGGAACAATGAAATCAATGCCGTTCATGAAGGGGAGTGCGACTACGGCATCCTCTCCGATTCAGATCTGGGGGACCTCGCTTATGGAATCTCCAGAGTTCTTGCCATGTATGAAAGTTTAGGGCATCTGGGATTCAACTATTCCATCCTTTCGGTGAGGGACCCCGCGTTAAAGGGAAGTTACCGCTGTATCATAAAGATCATCAGCAGGCAAAATCTTTATCCCAATTACCGGAATGATGATTATTTTCTTCAAAAGCTTCTTCATTCGGAATTGATTATAAACCTTCCGGAAGAACTTGCTTTGGAATTGAAAGGTCATTTCAACATTTAGCATCCAACATTTTTCTGAATGGAGGTTTTATGAGTGATTGTATTTTCTGTAAGATTGTAGAAAAGAAGCTCCCTGCGAAGATTGTTTACGAGGACGAACAGGCGCTCGGCTTTGAGGATATAAACCCCCAGGCTCCTGTGCATATAGTTGTTATACCCAAAAGGCATATACCCACCATTCTCGATACGGGTGACCATGACAGCGCTTTGATAAGCCACCTTGTGGAGATTTGCAATAAGATTGCCAGGGACAAGGGTATTGCCGAGCGGGGCTTCAGGATTGTATCAAACTGCAACCCCGATGGCGGACAGGTAGTGTATCATCTCCACTTGCATGTGCTTGGCGGACGCAAGCTGCACGGGCCTCTGGGATAATCGGAGCATGCGCATAATCAACAAGCTCACTGTCTGGGAAGGTAGTTTTCTCAGGGCGCTGAACATTGCCTACGCCGACCGTTCGGGCAGCATAAGGATTTGGGAAGCTGTTGAACGGGTGAACTGCAGCGGCATTATTGCTGTTGTACCGGTGACAAGTGAAGGTGATATCCTGCTTGTGCGGCAGTTCAGGCCTGTGCTGGGCAGCTTTGTTGTCGAATTCCCTGCCGGCCTTAATGACAGAAACGAAAGTCAGCAGGTGGCTGCCAGACGGGAACTGGTCGAAGAAACAGGCTATACTGCTGAAGAATTTATTTTCTTGGCCGAAGGTCCGATATCTTCAGGTCTTTCCACTGAAGTGCTGACTGTCTTCCTTGCAAAAAACATAACGCCTGCGACCGCCCAGCTGAAACAGCAATACCCTCCGGATGAGTCTGAGGATATTGAAATAATAAGAATGCCGCTGTCGCTTATGTACGAGCGTCTTCCGACCTTCCAGGAGAGAGGGGATATTATAGACCTCAAGATATATGGACTCGCTGACCTGGCGAAAAGACAGTTAATGGGTAGATGAGTACCCTTGTCCCCATCTACCCATTAACTCATCTACTCGATTTTGATTGCTTCACTGGGGCAGACATTGGCAGCTTCAACGCAATCGCAGGTATCGCACTTGTTACTTATCACCCACGCCTTCTCGTCCCTCAGTTCGAAGACCTCGGGGCACACTTCAACGCATGAACCACAGCCTATGCAAAGATCCTGATCAACTACAGGTGTCGCCATAAAAAACCTCCTGAACAGTAGATATCAATCATTATAGCAAATATTTTTAAAAACTGCGGCTTTCTAAATCCAAGTTAGGTGGTGGTGCAGTTTGTTTTTGCTCTGGATCACCTGAGTTATCAGCAGTGGGCTGGTAACGTCCAGCCCACATATCGAGGAATGGCGACAAAAGACAGCTTTCAGTACATGCCAGTGAAAGGAATCGAAAGACTAATTGATCCAG
>JBEKJD010000312.1:0-3524 GCA_050011415.1 Dissulfurispiraceae bacterium
CTCCGCACTTTTCCCGCTCTTTCGAGCCGTATCGGCCCGCTTGACGGCGGGGAAGAAGGTCTCTTCCTCTTCGCGGAGATGGGCGGCCAGGTCGGTTGCTACCCTGTCGAAGATTACGGCGATCTCCTTCACCTCGGGGTGGTTAGAGCCGTGGACCTCGGCTATCTTATGGGCATAGGCGGCGATCTGCCCGGAATTCTCCTTGATATAGGCATGGTGTACCGTGACGATGTAGTCGCAGAGAAACGATAGTTCCCACGCGGCATAATTCAGGCTCCGCTCGAGCGGCTCACTCTTCGCCGCCTCTATTTCCTGTTGGATCATGCCGGGATCAATCCCTTTTTCCCGACAGGCATCCGAGAGGGCGACCTTTCCGCCGCAGCAGAAGTCTATTCCGTATTTCTCGAAGACCTTTGCCGTCCGGTAGTCGGCGGCGACAAACTCGCCGACGCTCTTGTTGCAACTTTCCTGTTTCATGCCCTCTTTCCCTGTCATTTTACCCTCCTCGATATTTGAGCGGCATCCGCATCGTTTGCACTGCCATCCCGTTCCCAGTCAAGAATATAGTCAAGCAAAGGATCCGCTTTATTACATTATACCGCGCTTTTTCGGCTTTTAGGACACTCTGCCGGGAATGTCGATCATTGCCTTGATCAGGATGATCTAGTGAACAATACGAAGAATGACAGAGACCCCGTCCCTCCTTGTATGCAGCGATGATCAAGGCCTCCCTGTTGCAGTCAAAAGAAACAGCCTTATACTTCAACAGAAGAGATGCTTACCCGAAACCCGGGCGATACCGCGGATGCCGCGCCAGGCGGCTTCGCTGGCAAAAGGAAGCGACATTTCCCCATGCGGACCCCACAGCTCAAAAACCGTCGCCAAGTTGGCAGGCGCGGCGCGTGGTGGCAAGGGATGAGTTCACGCCTGTCCAAGATCAGCCGCGACTGTATTCGGACCGGTCTCCTTCTCTGCGTGCCGGCTCTGATCGCTTGGCTGACGGGGCGCCCTTTTATCTTCCCGAGCCTTGGCCCATCCGCATTTTCCCTCGTTATTGGCGGTAAGGCTGAAAATACTGGACGCAGGGTCATTGGCGGACATCTGGTCGGGGTCTTGGGCGGGCTGCTGGCCTACCATCTGGTTGCCCATGGGCTCACCATCGCTGCTCTCCCATCCGCCCAGTCCGTTCCCTTGCTGCGCCTTGCCGCCAGCGGTGCGATCTCCGTCGTCCTCACAACCGCGGGGATGCTGGCAGCGAAGGCCGAGCACCCCCCTGCCTGTGCCACCACCATGATAGTCTCGCTCGGCATCCTGGCGACATACCTGGACGCAATCTTCATCATGCTGGCCGTTACGGTGATGTACGCCGTCCATAAATTGCTCCCGGCAACGCTGTTTGCCGGCGGTAATAGTGGCGACGGCGATAGTCAGTAGAGGATAATCCATTTCAGGCAATAGCCAGGCTATCTCCGGCTCCTCGGCCGACTTGTTGAACCTATCTTATGCCGTGGTACTCTTATCAGAAATGGGGTGCCAAATGGAAAGATCGGCTGGAGAGAAAGAAGAACCGAGCAGTTAGGGGAGGCTTTCCTCATGCCACAAGCCTCCCCTTTGCTCCTCACCTCGGGTTACTTCCCGTCATTACTTTCGTTCACACGATCTCTTGGTTGTAGGACTTTATTTTGCGGACATATGCCGGAGTTCTATCGGATTGCTACAAAACTTCTGATTCTCCACTGCCCTGTCCCACAGCGTAAAGCTGCTTTTGGTAGTGTTGCGTCCACAAGTTTTAACGGATCCTTTTGCCATTTTTCACACCTTCTTTCTCACTGCTGATCAGTATCTTTCTACTTCTTTCAATTCATATTATAGCACATATAACGAAATTGACTATCATTATTTATTGGACACAGTAATTTTTTTATTACGCCGTGGAAAGTACGCCGTGAACAACTGATACCGTTGACTTTAAGGGTCTCCGAAATCCAATTTTCGATTCATTTTAACACGCCCTGTTGGGAGTTATTGGTGGGCTTTTGGCATACCATCTGGTTGCACGTGGGCTAAACCTGTCTACCATCCCATCCGCTCAATCCATTCCATTACTGCGCCTTGCCTCCAGTGGCATAATCTCGGTTGTCCTCACAACTGCGGGGATGCTGGTGGCGAGGGCGCAGCATCCTCCTGCCTGTGCGACCACCATGATTATCTCGCTCGGTATTCTGTCAACATTCTGGGACGCAATCTTCATTATGCTGGCAGTTACGGTGATGTACGCTGTCCACAAAATACTCCCCCCAACGCCGCTTGCCGGGAGCAATCGTGCAGATAGTTCAAATCCTTAGTGGACCGTTTCTTGGCAGATGGCGGACATCTCTCCTGACTTGGCGTTATTGTCCCGGTCCCGCTCCTCGTGATTTCCTCATTCGACTTGTTGATTCCACCTTATGCCGTGGTACTCTTATCAGAAATGGGGTGCCACACCGCTGGACCTTCAATTTTCTGATCGCCGTCGGCTTTGGGAATTTCGTAGGCGCCGGGGTGTTCGGTTTTCTCCTCAATCTCCCCATCGTCAGCTACTTTGAGGTCGGCACCATGCTCACCTCGAATCACGGCCACACAGCGATGATGGGGGTTTTCGGGATGCTCGCAGTTGCCCTTACGATCTTTGCCCTGCGCCAGGTGTCAACTGATGAACAATGGGTCCTTCCGGAAAAGTTCATCCGGGTCTCCTTCTGGGGGTCGAACTGCGGTCTGGCCATAATGGTGATAGCTAGCCTCTTCCCCGGCGGAGTGCTCCAGTTTATTGACGTTCTGAACAACGGCTATGGGACCCTAATTCTGCGTACAAAACCGTGAAACAATAAGAATAATGGAGCGCAATTCGCTGAAAGTTTCACCTGTCTGGGACCCGGTCGTGAAAGCTGCCCGTTAGACGGCCAAAAAGCTATAGCAAGATGTGGGTTGGATTCTCATTGAAAGGAGAGACAAACTTTCAGTTCATTGGTGATGTATATTATTCATGAAAGCCCAAGTATCGCATTCTCAGTTATTGGTTTATACGGTGGGGCATTCGACTCACAGCCTTGACGATTTTGTCGGGCTGCTGCGAGCATACGGCATCGAGCGTCTGGTGGATGTGCGGACAATCCCCCGTTCCCGACATAACCCACAGTTCAACCACGACACGCTTGGCAAGTTCCTCCGTAACCGCCGCATCGGTTACAGGCACATGAAAGAGCTGGGAGGGTTGCGCCACGCCCGCGTTGATTCCACCAACACCGGCTGGCACAACGCTTCCTTCCGCGGCTTCGCCGATTACATGCAGACGCCGGAGTTTGCTTCGGCCGTGGCTAAACTTATCGAACTGGCCACAGAGAAGATTACCGCAATCATGTGCGCCGAGGCGGTCCCCTGGCGCTGCCACCGTTCGCTTATCGGCGATGCCCTTCTCATTCGCGGTGTTGAGGTAAGGGATATTTTCAGTTCCAAAATCGCTAAGCCTCACATACTCACGGCTATGG
>JBEKJD010000313.1:0-3508 GCA_050011415.1 Dissulfurispiraceae bacterium
GGATTCTTTTCCGCCATCACCCAGGTCCCAGCACCGCATGCCTGAACTGCAATGTTTTTGTGGTGGTGACCTGTGCTATGTCGAAGATCTTTAAAGCCCGCACCGAAGGTGCGTTAAGTTCAGAACGTTGACATTGTTGAACTCGCAAGTCTCAATAACGCTCACCAGTATTAGGTATTCTCTTAGTGATCGCTCCGTGAAACGCCCATCGGCATGCACACGAAACTTCGCAAAGCGTTTGATGGCATGCTCCGCGTTGTTGTTGTTCCATGGGACACCATCGTGATCGAGAAAGGTGAACATCTTTGCACCATTCTTCTGGAACCGTTTCTTGTACTTCGTGGCCAGTTCAGACGAGAAATCTCTCGAAACCACGGATTCCAAGAATCGAAGAACAGCCGGTTTGTGTTTACGAAGGTGCCGGCTCTTGAGGCCGTAACAATCTACTGTCTGTATTATTGTTCGCAGCAGAGTTCCGAACTTTTGAGTCATGTCCTTCAGTTCTGTATCTAAGGGATTTTTCAGGAGGTCATCATCGATATCGCGAACGATATGTATGAGGCACTTTTGTTGCTCGCAAGAGAGAGAATCATATGCTGTATAGAAGTCGGAGATCAGCACACCGGAGAAGGAGCGGAGCATCTCTTGGAGAAATGAGCCCTCCCGGGATGGCCTAAATAAGTAATAGACTTTGTCCATACCTGCTATTACCCAAACATAGCCATTCAAACCTCTGAGTCTAACTGATGTTTCATCGACATGGACTACTTTCTCTTGAAGGATGCGCTGTAGAATGTCATTGTACAATCCTTCGTACTCTGCGGCCATCGTGTGTCTTAACTTTCCTATCCGAGAATCATGTACGAATATCTCGAAGGTGTCTCCTAAGGCCATCCGTGTGCGATTCATATTCATCCCGCAATAGACCCACGAATAGACGCACCAACTCATCAAAGCATGACCGTATCGGGACGGTCCGCCCTGGGATCTGGCCTCCGAACTAAATACATGGTCGCATTTTTGACACCTGTATCGATAGGAGTGGAACTTGGTAATCCACTTCTTGACACCGGTCTTGGAGAACTTCAAATCAATCAACAGGCGACCCAATTGCTTGATTTGCTCAATACTTTTCTTTTGGCATCTTGGGCATCGTACGCATTCCATGTCAACGATTTTGTTAGGACGAATATTCGTTCGCTTCAACATACGGTGCTGCTTGTTGATGGCCTTGAATTGGCGATGTGTTCGCAGAAACACTTTCTCACGCTGGTAATCAAAGTAGGCACATTTGTTGACGTGCTTGAGATCCTCCAAGGCGTATTCCTTCGGCCTGAACAACTCCCAACGTGGTCGTTCTTTGATCATTTCATCAGTACGTATGGTCTTGGGAAGATTATGATGAACTGCGGGGGACTCAACATCCGGCTCGGTTAATGCCCTGATGAATTCGCAGACGTGTTTCAGCGTACGGCAGTCGTCATGGTTGTATTCAAGTAAATTGGCTTTGAGGGTTGGGTCTCCGTTTGCTTCCCAGCCTTCCCTCCAGACTATGGTCTGAAGTCCTGTGGCACTTTCGTGTGTTCGATGACAGCCAAGAAAGCGTCCGATGTCTTTGAGGCCATTCGAGTATGTCGGGAAATAGATATGTGGATAGACCATTGACAATACGTTTGTTGCTCGTTCCAGAATTGTATCGATTTTCGGATGAAGGAATTCTGGAAGTTTAGCCTTCACCCGTTTCAAGGCGATGGCTTCATAGTCTCCATAATGCAGTATCCGAAAATCGGCCAACTGACAGACTGCTTCGGCAAATTGAGCAAAAATAACTGGCTCATCAGACCTATGGTCCGCCCAAAATGTATGGAAGGTTTCACACCCTTCCGAAACTACCAAAACGCCAATGAGATAGTAGAACTCACTATCAGGCAGTCCCTCAATGTCGAGATAGACTCTGGACCTTGAATCTGGAAGCCGCGGATCTCCGTGAAGATGAATTGTATTCTCACGAATCGAGAGGGCTTGCAGCGCGAGGTAGTGCGGCCTAGCAGGGTTCTTTGCTCGCTTGGGCGTCCTTCTTGGCCTGAACGTGTAAGAAAACTGGTTAACCGTGAATATGCCCTTGCTTCGAAGCCTGGCGCGTTCCCTTTCTGTCATGGCGGACAACAAGGTGAGGTCGTCTTCCTCCACCGCCTTCTGCCTACATCGGGCTTGAAACTCGCACTCGGCACAATGCCGATTCAGAATGAGGTCGGGTGCCAAAGGAGTGGACAGTAACGCGGCTATCTTGCCAGCCAGTTTTCGCACCTCGCTCGCCGATGCAGAAGTCTTTACCCTGAGCGCAATATGGTCGTCTCCATGGATAACCTTGCCGTAGAGAACCTCGCTGTCTAACATTTCCGATAATATCAGAGCATCAAAGGCCACCAATAGCTTGTCTTGGATGGTAAGTTTGTTGGAGAAGATAAATCGAATGGGGATGAATCGGGCAGGCTGGGCCTGCTCTTTGGATGGCACCCGTTCCACCGCTTGAAGGACAGATTGCAGGTTTTGTGCGCGGGCCACAAAGTCTACTGCGAGACGCCACTTTGCCGCCTTCAGGCCTTCCGCCACGGGAGCGGCAATGACACGGTCGTGCTCTGGGATGCCTTCGACCAGGCGTCTGATCCCTTCCCTACGGTAAGACTCGTTCTGAATCCGAAACCAGTCGGCGTAAGCATTTTCAGTCCCCGTTTCACTGAGCGAGCGTAGATAACATTTGGTGGGGCATTTCAGGAAGGCTTCAAAAAGATGGGCAGTGATCGTTATGCTCATAACAATCCTCCTTTCGGGCATCAAGGCACTCAAAATCGGAGTCCCCAGTGGGGTTCTTAGATTAGTAGTAGGTTTACCCGCCGCAGCAGTGTTACTTCGCCTTGGCAGCACATTTATGAAAACAGCATGTCCGCATAACTGAGTTGGGGTGAGTTGAATATACGAAAAAGGAGTTATATGTCAAGCAAAAACAATTTGTAAAATGTGTTAGGTTTGGTGTCAAAAAAGTGAGTGAGGAGATTAAAAGGGGACTGATAGTTACTAGTTGAAATCATGCATACTTCTCTAAAGTGTCCGATTGTTGACTTCAGGAAGTTATCTTACCTCTCTTGAGGGCCCTCGCCCCTACGGGGGCGAAGGCAGACTGAACCGGTTATTTCTCCTCGCTTATCTTCTCGGCGACGGTTAATTTGCCGTCGACGAGCTTAAGGATCACCATCGTTTTGAAGACGCTGCCGTCCTTCAGGAGGCGCATCTGCCCGCCGTAAACGGTCTTAAAAACAGGGTTTGTCCAGATTTCCTGTTCGAGCTCCGCCCCGTTCAAGGGGTTTCCACCTTTGGCGGCTACTCGCCTGACGAGCTCCGCAAGAATGTTATGGACCGCGTCATAATAATTCGCGGCGAAGAATTCGGGCGGTTCCTTCCACCTCGCGGTGTAACCCTTAACGAATTTCTGCACTACCAGGTCCGGGCT
>JBEKJD010000314.1:0-4165 GCA_050011415.1 Dissulfurispiraceae bacterium
TTTTTGTTATACGAAATATGCTTAAAAAACAATTAAAAAGAACGCCTAACTGTGAAACGGCAAAATAGTCATTGTCAATAATAGTTGACAGACAGTATCAGCCCGACAATAAAATTTGCTGATAATCAACAAGTTGTGGGATATCTGCAAGACAGCTTATTTTGCGACAAGTGCAACAAAAGCTGACAACCTTTAGCGGGAAAGCAGGAAGGAATATATGTGCCGTCTGAGAGCAACTGACCGAGCTGACTATCTCCTGACACTTTGTTAATATGCCGGGAAACACTTTTTCAATAAACTCCGAAGAAAAGCGGTTCTTTATCTTTTCTCTGATAAGGTGTTAGTCTATGACCTGATATAATACTTTCGGGTAATTGTTTTCCGAGCAAAGAATCTGTTATAAATCAGCAATTGATTGCATGTTGTGGAGGAGCATTGGCAAAAAGCATCCTCATCATCGATGACGACACAGACTATAGAAACGCTATAAAACACGTTTTCGAGTGTCATGATTATAAAGTTTATGAAGCTTCCAACGGCAAAGAAGGCATAGAGTCCTACCGCAGAATTGCTGCAGATATAATTCTTGCCGACATATTCATGCCGGAAAAAGACGGGCTGGAAACCATCCGGGAGTTCAAGAGAGAATTTCCGGAAGCAAAAATTATTGCGATGTCCGGTATCTATAGCAAAACCGGTTATTTTTTGAAGGTTGCCGGATACCTGGGCGCAATACTTTGTATCAGGAAGCCGTTTGAATCCGATGATCTTATCAAGGCCGTTGAGTCGGCGTTGGAGGGGTAGCCGGTCAAGAAATTAAGTATGCAATCGCCTGCCGGAGTTCATAAAAGAATCCGCTTATAACCGAAAGGGGATTCGCCAGGTGGTAGATAAATCAATATCCAATTCTGCTAATATATCCTGTATGAGAGACAGCGAATCCGCATGAGGATACTTCACTGATGGGCTTCTGGAAAGACATAAAGAGAGATTATCACGCTGTCTTCGAACGTGATCCCGCTGCAAGAAATGCTGTTGAGGTACTATTGACCTATCCGGGGCTTCATGCCCTTTTCATGCACCGCATAAGTCATGCGCTCTGGAATCTCCGCATGCCGCTCGTCCCGAGATTCCTCTCTAATGTGGCACGGTTTCTCACCGGTATTGAAATACATCCCGCGGCAATAATAGGAAGCGGTTTCTTTATTGACCACGGTATGGGAGTGGTCATCGGAGAGACTACCGAGATAGGAAATGACTGCCTCTTGTACCAGGGGGTCACGCTTGGCGGCACAGGAAAAGAAAAAGGAAAACGCCACCCGACACTCGGGGACAACGTGGTCGTAGGCACAGGCGCAAAGATACTCGGACCGATACGTATAGGCAATTATGCGAAGATAGGAGCAAACTCCGTGGTCCTGAAGCCTGTCCCGGACCATTCCATTGTAGTAGGTGTGCCGGGCAGGATCATAAAAAAGAAAATAGTGCGGATGGATACAGAGGGCCCTGTTGAGGCCCTTGATCATGTCAGACTCCCTGACCCTGTTGAAGAAAAACTGCTTGAGCTGGCAGAACACGTTGCAAGAATTGAGGAAAGGATCGAGAGGATCGACAAAATGGAGGGGAAAAGAGCGGAGATGAAGCTATTCAATACGATGACCGGGAAAAAGGAGGACTTCATTCCTCTGGAAAGAGGCAAAGTCAGCATCTATGCCTGTGGTGTTACTGTCTATGATTATTCACATATCGGTCATGCACGGAGCGCCGTGGTTTTTGACGTTATCAGGCGCTATTTCAGCTACAAAGGCCTTGCGGTCAAATACGTCCGGAACTTTACCGATATTGACGACAAAATAATAAAAAGGGCCAATGAGGAAGGCATTACATGGGACCAGGTCTCGCAAAAATATATCGCTGAATATTATGCGGATATGGACAGGCTCGGCGTTGGACGGGCAGATGTGGAGCCAAAAGCAACGGACCATATACAGGAAATGATCAAGGTCATAAAAGGTCTTATTGATAAAAATCACGCCTATGTCTCTGACGGGAGCGTGTACTTTGCCGTTGATACATTCCGCGACTATGGAAAACTTTCCGGGAAGGAGCAAAAAGACCTTCTTGCAGGCGCCCGCGTCGATATTGAAGAAAAGAAGAGGAACCCATCCGATTTTGCGCTCTGGAAGGCTTCAAAAGAGGGCGAGCCGTGGTGGGAGAGCCCCTGGGGCAAGGGGCGGCCGGGATGGCACATTGAATGCACGGCAATGGCAATCAGGCATCTCGGTGAGTCGATTGACATTCACGGCGGCGGCGCTGATCTTATCTTCCCCCACCATGAGAATGAGATGGCGCAGTCAGAGGCGTTTACAGGAAAGCCGTTTGTTAAATACTGGGTACATAACGGCTTCATAACTATCGACAAAGAGAAAATGTCAAAATCCCTGGGAAATTTCTTCACGATCCGTGAAATACTGGACAAATACGATCCCGAGGTTGTCAGGCTTTTCCTGCTTTCAAGCCATTACCGCAGTCCAATCGAGTTTTCGAGCGAGCAGTTACATGATGCTGAATCCTCTTTGGACCGCTATTACAGCACTGTCGCGCGAATCAATGAATTTTTATCATGTGTGCAGGCAACTGCTCTAAAAGCGAAGGGGAATACAACGGCAGCGGACGAACTCACCGCAGTGCTTGATACATTCAAAAATGGCCTCGAAGAGGCCATGGACGATGATTTCAACACCGCATTAGCCATAGGGCATGTCTTTGAGCTTATCAGAGTGATCAACAAATTCCTTGATACAAAACCCTCTGGCGCAGATACCCAATGTCTGATCGGGCAGGCAAAAAATGTCCTGCATGTCGCAAGCGGCGTGCTGAATCTCTTCAAAAGAACGCCTGCACAGTGGAATGTGGACCTGCTTGCGACCAGGAGGATTCCTATATCCCAGTCAGAGATAGAACAGAAAATAGCAGGCCGGCAGAAAGCAAGGGAGAACAAAGATTGGGCGATGGCCGATTTAATCAGGAAAGAACTTGAGGACAAGGGGATACTGCTTGAAGACAGAAAAGACGGGACCGGGTGGAAGGTGAAGATCATTTGAGCGGCTCATGAGGAACCGGGACGACAGAGGAGAATGGATATACGGCGTTAACCCTGTCTCTGAAGCTATCAAGTCAGGGCGGAGAATCGATACTGTATATGTCCAGCATCACAGTGAAAAGCACTTGAGCGCGATCATTGAGGCGGCAAAAGCAAATGCCATTCCGGTGAAGTTCGAAGCAAAGGATTTTTTCGAGGGCAGATTCCATAAAGGCCACCAGGGTATCGCAGCACATGCCGGCAAAAGGGAAAAGATAAGCGTTGAGGAATTGCTTGATATCCCCGCCGACAGAGGCGAAGTCCCCTTTTTTATCATCCTGGACACAATAGAGGACCCGAGGAATTTCGGCGCGATATTGAGGGTTGCGGATGCAGCGGGAGCGCATGGAGTCGTCAGAAAATGCGAAAAGCCGACATTGCGCTAATCGGCGCCGAAGCAGGAACAGTCAGAACGCCCTGGGACATCGACTTGCGGGTCCCGCTGGCCCTCGTCATCGGCTCTGAAGGAGAAGGATTGAGGAGGACCGTGCGTGAGATGTGCGACATGACCGTCAGTCTGCCCATGAAAGGGACTGTCAATTCACTTAATGTATCGGTTGCCGCAGGCATCCTTGCATATGAGGTGATACGTCAGAGGAAATAGTAACTCTCCTGAACACTTAGGATTTGTAAACAACGGCCCGCCTGCATTCGGTTATTTTATATTCGCATCAATACTCCCCACCATGTTCATTCCCTTTACCCTGTTGATCTCCTGCTGCATGGCGTCAAGTCTCCTTGCCAGTTCGGATATCATGTTCGTCTGTTCGGCTATTCTATTCTTTTGCTCTGACAACCTGTTCGTCTGCTCGGCCATCGCGCTTTTCTGTTCCTGTACAACCTTCGTCAGTACCGCGACTATGTCCATCGGACTCAGTGCTTTCCTTTCCTTTGTTGCCACAAGGTCAGGAACATCCTCTGCAACAAACCCTACATGCCTGTTCTCTTTGTCTGTCTTGTAATTGTATTTCACGGGGCTGAGGCCGTCCAGTACTTGGTCAGCCTCCTCCCTTGTCAGTGTCT
>JBEKJD010000315.1:0-4609 GCA_050011415.1 Dissulfurispiraceae bacterium
CTCGTCTTTTCTTCCTGACTCTTTCTGTCACGAGAGAGATCATGAATCATCGTAAATATACTAATAGGCTGACCCTGTTTGTCTCGTAATATCCTAACCGTAATCTCAAGTGGTCGTCCAACAGGATTGCATTCGTGGTCTTTCTCCATGATGATAACAGTATCCAGTTTTTCTTCCTGGGCACGGCATACAGGACAAAGATCAGGAGTCTTATCAGGGTGAAGAATCTCTACGATATGAACTCCAATAGCATTCTCCGGAGTCTTGCCTGTCATCGTATAGAATGCTTTATTGGCTCTTATCACGTGCCGTTTAATATCAAGCAAGTAGATAACATCCTCTGATGCATCCATGGCAGCGCTCCATTCTGTTGCAGCTTGCTCAAGTGCCTGTTCTGCTTGCTTACGGTCGGTGATATCAACAAAAGAAGACAGAAGATATGATACATTCTCAATTTCTGTCATCTCCCCGCAATATCGCAGAGTTGTTACCTTACCACTCTTGTTGTAAAGATGCAGTTCAAAGTCCTTTACGTGCCCCCCAGCACGTAAAATTCGGGCTATCTGTTCTCGCTCTTTAACATCAACAAATAGCCCTAGCTCTCTAGACGTACTACCAATTACTTCATCGCGGCTATATCCAAGCACCCTTTCATATTCCTTGTTGATGTCAAAGATCCGACCTTCATCCAGACTGCTGACTGATATTGCTGCAGGAGCAAACATGAAAAACTTGGAAAACTTTTCTTCTGATTTTATAAGTAACTCCTCCGACTTCTTGCGATCTGCAAGCTCTCTCTGCAGCTGCTCGTTGACGCTTTGCAATTCCGTAGTCCGACGTTTTACCTGGGCTTCAAGGAGTTCGTTTGCGTTCCGAAGAGCGTTCTCTGCCTCTTTGCGTTGGGTAATGTCTTTTGCAAAGGCAAAATTATATTCCTCCCCTTCGTATTCAACATAATTGACCGAAACCTCCACAGGGAATATCTCGCCTCCCTTTGTCTTGTGCTTTGTTTCAATAGCAAATGACTTTCTCTCCTTTATTTCCCGCCAGTGGCTGTCCCATGCCTCGCGCGGAAAGGCCGGATCAATGTCAAAAACCGACATTCCGAGCAGTTCATTGCGCGTGTATCCCAGTCTCTGGCATGTTGCATTATTAACATTTGCAAAGCTCGCATCCGGTCGTATCCAGAAGATGGAATCCTCTGCATAGTCAACGGCATATTGGAGGAGGAGCAAAGACCCTTCCGCTTTTTTTCGTTCAGCAATCTCTTGTTCGAGTTCCCCGGTCCGCTCCTTCACCTTGAGATCAAGATGCTCATTAAGTTTCCTTAAAGCCTCCTCCGAGCGTCTTGTTTCCGAGAAAGTGGCAGCAAGCAGGAACCCGACAATAGAGGTAAACCCCACAAATACCTGTAGCGCCAGCAGCCTATCAACCGGGCTTTCACCCCCCAGAAATTCGGGTGACCAGCTCGCCGTGTTACTGGATATGGCGATGCAGCCCATTACGACCAGAGCAAGGGTTGTCCCGCGCTGTCCGAAGCGTAAGGCCGGCCATACAAGCAAGGCACTGAGCATGTAGGGATGAGGGGAAAAGGCATGAGTAGCCATGTCCGGCTTAAACGAAAGCCACGTTGCTGCGCACCATAGGACCATGAACGCTATTGCCTCAGCCACTCTGCCCCATCTCACGCTACGCGAAAAGTCCAGGAAACCGATCCATGAGACAATCAGCGGAGTTAGCAGAAGGACGCCGAGTCCATCTGAGACATACCATGACAGCCAGGCATTCCAGAATGATGCACCCCGGATGAGCAAGGCGGTACCAGCGCCAATGCAAGAGCTGAAGGCGTTAACGAAAATCACGCCTGCAGCCAGGACCAACACCTCCCGCAGCCGCTCAAACCGCACATCCCTGCCGCAACAGCGAATGATCAGCAATGCGCAACCCACTGACTCCACCATGTTCCCTGTCATGTAGCCAACACTAGCAAAAAATGTCCGATGTGCCAGGAACACGTCTGCCGAGACGCCTGCAACGTAAAAAGACAAGATTATGGCAGGCCACAGTCTCAGCGGGTTAAGCAGAAAAGCGGCCAGACCAATACCCCCGGCCGGCCACAATGCCATGATGACCTGTTCAGCATCCGGGAACATAAATGCTAATTGGTGGGCAAAGAAATAAGCCAAGGCAATGCCGACGATCCTCAGATGCTCTTTTCCACTTATTATTTTTAAGCTGCTGATTAACTTGTCATGCATTTGCTTCTAATTATACAAGACAAGTACTCTCATGCATAGCAAATATATAGTTCAACAAATAAATAGTTCATTTTGCTGTTTATAATCAAAAGAGGCATTCAGTTCTGACAGTAGCCTCGATGCTGAGTGTTGCAGGAAGAACACCGAAATATTGCTACGATTTTTTGCCGACGCTCTTTTTTTGCGTGATACAGGGCAAAACTTGTGAACTATCTTCACTGATCCGAATGACTCTCTTGCTCTCTCAATGTCTTCCTGCAGTCCGCAGCATGGACATCTGATATAATACGTGCAAGTATAAATGGAAATCCTCGCCATCTTCGGCGAGGGTTATGGGAGATAATTAAGTGACTCCACAGTTCCATGTGGTCTGAGAAACACCATGATTCCTATTATCATATTTCTGTTGTCTATCGGGCTGCAGCTGGCAGCCGCAATATACGCCCTGTTCCTGATCCCCTTAACAGGTCGAAAAGCAGCATGGCTATTAATCTCTGCCGCAATGGTTTTGATGACTGGTCGTCGCATAGTCTCGTTCATTTCAATTCTATCCGCCGGCAGGCAAATAAGCTTCGACGTTCCGGAATTAATTGCCTTAGTTATCGCCTGTCTTATGCTGGTGGGTGTTCATGGGATAAGGGACTATTTCCTTTCCAGCAAGCGGTTATATGAGGAGAAAGAGAAACTTATCCTTGACCTTCAGGAGGCTCTTGCTAAGGTTAAACAATTAAGCGGTTTGCTGCCAATTTGTGCTTCCTGCAAGAAAATTCGTGATGACAAAGGTTATTGGAACCAAATAGAAACCTATATCAGTGAACATTCAGAGGCCCTGTTCAGCCATTCTATCTGTCCCGAATGCGGGGGAAAACTTTATCCTGAACATTATGATAATGTTTGGGGGAAAGATACAAAAGAAAAAGATAAATAAAGGTTGTCAAATGCAATATTCACAATTATGTCAGTTTGCCTTTTACAAGATTAACTGTTATCGTGACGCATGACGAATTCTATTGTGTGATAGTTATTTTTCATAATTACTTGTTTTAACGATCAGTCCCAGGCGAGGAGTTGTGGTGAATCCCAGATCGTGAGCCTGCTTTACACCCGATCCAGGAACTGTGTGTACTTCGGGACATAAGTGGGTTTTCCACTTACGGGGCCTACTTCAGTTGGTTTTCAAAAAAAACAGACACAGCCGGTGATTGCCGAAGCAACGAGGCCGGACAATAGCAAGAATACGACTACCTGTTTGTTTTCAGGGTGTTACCAATAAATTCATATGGTGCTATGTGATCTCTTAGTAGGCGGGAGAAATATACGTAAGCTCCGGTTGTCCGAAAGTATTGAGTAGAAGAGAAAATAGACAGCTTCAAAGAGTCGAAAACAGTTTCGAATACAGAGAAGAAGTCGAAAAAACTGATCGAACCCTCACGGGGCAGGTCATCAGATACTATTGTTAGAAGCATTTACCCATTTTCTCGTGGATTACTGCCATGCAGGGCCCGCTCGACTGTCCTGATCGCGCAAAACTCCCCGCACATGCTGCAAACCTCTTTCTCCGTAGGCGGCACCTGGCCTCTGTACGCCCTTACCTTATCAGGGTTAAAACTTAGCGACATCTGTCCTTCCCAATCCAGGTTCTTTCTGAACCGGGCCATCTTTATGTCTTTTTCAAGAGCGCCAGGCACGCCTTTGGCGATATCCGCTGCATGTGCCGCTATCTTTGACGCAATAACTCCTTCCCGCACATCTTCGATATCCGGCAGTCTTATATGCTCCGCCGGCGTCACGTAGCAGAGGAAATCAGCGCCGGCAGCGCCGGCAATGGCTCCCCCTATTGCCGCGGCAATGTGATCATATCCCATGGCAATATCCGTGACTAATGGGCCGAGAACATAAAATGGCGCGCCCTTGCATATCTCCTTCTCCAGCCTGATATTCAGTTCAACCTGGTTCAGCGGCACATGACCCGGCCCTTCTATTATGGTTTGCACTCCGGCTTCAAGCGCCCTGTCCCTCAATTCGCCAAGCGTAACAAGTTCCTCAAGCTGACTCCGGTCTGTGGCGTCGGCAAGACAGCCCGGCCTGAACCCGTCTCCAAGGCTCAGGGTCAGATCATATTTTTTTGCCATTTCCAGCAGTCGGTCATACTGTTCAAAAAGAGGGTTTTCCTTATCATTGTAAATCATCCACTCGAGCAGAAATGCGCCTCCCCTGCTCACCACATCAAGTATTCGCCTGTCCTCTCTCAGCCGCTGAATCGCCTTCTGAGTGATCCCACAGTGGACGGTGACAAAATCAACACCATCCTTTGCGTGCCCTTCAATCACATCGAAAAGGTCCTCAGGGTC
>JBEKJD010000316.1:0-3480 GCA_050011415.1 Dissulfurispiraceae bacterium
TGATTGCGCCGGGTAAAGGATGAATTAATGATAAATTCAATGCCGTTTTTCTTAAAGAGCTTCGCGGCATTCACCGTTCCATCAAATGCGCCTTTTTCACCCCTGAAGTTGTCATGCATTTCAGCAGTTGAACCGTCCAGACTCATGGATACGATCCTGATACCCGATAACTTTATTCTTTCGCACACTTCATCAGAAACAAGGGTGCCGTTAGTTGCAAGGCACATCCTCAGCCCTTTGTCGCTTCCGTAACGGGCAATATCGAATACATCTTTTCTGAGGAGGGGCTCTCCTCCGGACAAAACCACGACAGGTTTGGCATATCCTGCTATGTCATCCAGAACACGGAAGGCCTCGCCGGTGGAGAAATCCGGGTGACCCTTGACCTCCATCTCCGACGACGAACGGCAGTGAACACATCGGAGATTGCATCGCCTTGTTATTTCCCAGGCTATCCATTTCGGAGTAAATTCCACGGTCACTATTATACATTAAAATACTGTCGCGCGTCGCTTAATGCTTATAGCTGGTCAGCTTATTTTTGCTCCGGATCACCTGGGCTACGGTCCTTGTCCCAGATGCTCCGCTCAATCGCCCTTAATAATGGCGCCAGCGTTTCAGGCCGTTTTGCAGATAAGGCAACCGCATTATAACGCGCCTCTATGCGCACAGCTTCATCTTTCTCCGCCTTATCGAGTTTATTGAAAACAATCAGCCTGGGTTTGTCGTCCAGTTTCAGACCCTTCAGAATGCTTTCGACTGAAACTATATGCTGTTCGTACCGGGAACTGGCAATGTCGACGAGATGAATAAGCAGGTCTGCATCTTCCAGTTCTTCAAGCGTTGCTTTAAAAGCCGCAAGCAGGTCTGCTGGAAGGTCCCTGATAAAGCCTACCGTGTCCGTTATGATAATCTCCCGCTCACGTGGAAATCTAAGCCTTCTGCTTGCGGTATCCAGCGTTGCAAACATCTTGTCCTCAACAAAAGTGGAACTAAGAGTCAAAGCATTCAGCAATGTTGACTTGCCGGCATTGGTATAACCTATTATCGAAACAATTGGGACCCTGTTCTCAACTCTACGCTGCCTGCGCTGCCTCCTTGCCTCGCTAAGTATCTTAAGTTCCTTTTCAAGCCTTGCTATCCTTTCACGTATGCGCCGCCTGTCTATCTCAAGCTTCATTTCTCCCGGTCCCCTGCCCCCTATCCCTCCCATAAGCCTGGACATGGCAGTCCCCTTGCCTGTCAGCCGCGGCAGCAGGTATTTGAGTTGGGCAAGCTCAACTTGGGCCTTACCGTCACGACTGTGCGCCCTTCTGGCGAATATGTCCAGAATAAGCTGTGAACGGTCTATGACCTTAAGCTCAGTGGTATCCGCAATCGCGCGAATCTGTGAAGGGGCCAGGTCCTGATCGAAGACAAGCAATGTGGCCCCTTTGTCCATGGCATTGATAACAATCTCCCTCAGTTTTCCCTCGCCCAGGAGGTATTTAGGGTTGACCTCTTTCAACCGCTGTATTACGGTATCCAGTACAACCACATCACTGGATTGGGCCAGTTCTTTTAATTCCTCCATTGTATCTTCCATAACATAGCGCGGCCCTGCAAATGCGCTTACCAGGATGGCCCTCTCCCTCGTATCTTTCCGGTCGATGAGCCTGGACCTGTCCATCTCATCTTCAAGGGAACGGACAAAATCGGTGAAATCTACGTCAAAACCATAAAAATCAGATGTTATTGTTTCGTATTTTTTTCCCGAACCGTAGGGCATCAGATAGGCTGCATAGATGTTATTCGGGAGACTGTCCTTAATGCTTATTGCCGCGATCATGTCAAACCTCAGGAGGGCCAGATCAGAGAGGTCTTCATTGTTCAACGGTTCATCCTTGAGGTGTGTATGAATGTATCGAAGTCCCCTTAAAGCCTTCCTCCCCAACGGATATGCATCGAGTCCAGGGATAAAGACACCGTTCGCATTGCCGACAATCACGTGAGTTATGGAGCCGTCCCTTGCCGCAATAATGCCTATCTGCCTGCCTAAATCATGTGAAAGCCCGCTAAGGTATCGGGCCAGCTCAGGTGTAATTAAAGTGCCGGCAGGTATTTTCCTCCGATAAATCCTTTCAAGAGAGGAGAGGAAATGTTTCTTTAAACCTGTTGTGTTGCCGTGAATAGCTGCGATTGTATCCTCCTTTTTAATCATGAAGGTCTCGCAAAAAAAAGTCGTCATACCCGCGAAGGCGGGTATCCAGAGCGTAAGCAACTACCCGATAAGACTGGATTCCCGTTTTCACCAACAGTAGGTGCTCTTAAGCACGGGAATGACGGCAAAACCCATTCTCCAACTTTTTACGAGTTTGTCAATTCTATCAGAGAGAAAACCATCTTGACAAGAAAGCAAAATCAGGTTATATGATATAGGTAAAAGGTCCTAACTTACAGGATTTTTTTTGCAATCATCTATAACCTGTATCCAGGAGGAGGCACTAATACGCAATTTGTACCGTCTGAAAAGAACGACTTTTTAGGCATGGCTGCGAGCTCAGGTGCACCGACGAACCAACACCCGCAAACTTGAGAGATATCATTCGGTGCGATGTGCTCCCTCGTAAGATGAACACCAGATCATCTGATTTTCCCCTCTGCTTATTGAAAAATAGTTTCAATCCCTGCATAATTTCATGAGGGTTACACATGATACGGGAGGGAACATGAAAATATTATCTCGCAAAGGAAGCATTGTTCTTCTCATAGTCCTTGCTACGTTTACATTGCTTCAAGTTTATAGCCGTTACATGGTTTTGCGATCAGACCCATATATATTTTCAATACACTTTTTAATGAATAACAGCAAGGTAACAGATAATATGGGTAAGCCTCAAAAAATAGAGTTAGCCGCATTTGATAGTTTTGACGTGCATAATAATCCCGGCACTGAAGGAATAGCAAAGTTTACCTTGGTTGTTCACGGATCAAATGGTGATGGCAAAGCCGTTTTAGAATTAAATACAGAAATGAAGAAGTGGCATATGAAAAAAGCAGAATTACTTTTAAAGAACGGTCAACAACTAAACCTTCTCTCAGGCAAGTAGAACAAGAAGATTTGTCTAAGCAGGTAATATCAGAACTATCATATCCAAAACGTTTCGTGACTGGACACCACAATAATTTCTAATTTCCGAAATTGTTTCTTAACGCTAATAGTCAACATTTTCGAGCAACCGGCACGACGGCACTTTCTCCATAGACTCGCAAATAGAACCCTTTATTTACGCAGGTCCCTGAAATACCTGTAAAGCAGGTAGACCGCCAGCGCAATCATCATCAACACAACGGCGGCATGCCCTATTTGTGTAATGTCCTTTTTGATAATTTCCAGGCTGTTTCCCCCAACATAGCCTGCCCCGATCATTAGCGACATGGTGAAAACAGCTGAAACAGCATCTGCGGCAAAAAACTTCAACGGCGACATTTTCATTACGC
>JBEKJD010000317.1:0-5915 GCA_050011415.1 Dissulfurispiraceae bacterium
AACTATTTCAGGCAGCAGTGAAATTAAAGAGGCCATAAGGTCCTACAGGAGAAAGTTTGACAAATGATGCAGGCTGACCTGAACGCCATTTATGTCGTTGTGGCAAGGGAACTCATAAAATTTGTCAGGGAGCGAGGGAGGCTCATTTCAACGCTGGCCCGTCCTTTAATATGGCTTTTCCTTGTCGGCGGCGGCATGTCAAGGCTTGTTTCGCCGACTATGGGTGTCCCTTATATGCAGTTTATCTTCCCCGGCATTATTGGAATGACCATCCTTTTCAGTTCAATCTTCTCTTCCATATCCATTATTTGGGACAAAGAATTCGGGTTCATGAAGGAGATGCTGGCTGCGCCTGTATCGCGGTTCTCAATAGTGGTTGGAAAGGCGCTCAGCGGCACAGTGGTATCGACTATTCAGGCCCTCCTTATAGTCCTGCTATTCCCCCTGCTCGGCCTCAAGCTCGCCATCGCACAAATAATGCTCGTACTGTGCGTCTCAATGCTGCTGTCGTTCTGCCTTTCTTCTTTTGGCATTGTCATCGCCGGATTTTACGAAAGCTTTGAAAGTTTCAGCGTAATCATGAATTTTATTGTAATGCCCATGTTCTTTTTATCGGGCGCAATGTATCCTGTCAAAATGCTCCCTCATGTCCTGGGCCTTTTTACGAGAATCAACCCGTTAACGTACGGCATCGATGCACTAAAGTATATGGTATTACCGGAGAGTACGCGTTTGGTGCACGATTTTCCGCTGGGCCTCGATATAGTTGTCCTTTCCGCGACTTCAATCGTTTTTGTCTTCATAGCCGCAAAAGTCTTCGAAAGGAAAAAATAGAGATGCCCTTGAATGACCTTTTTTCTTGACAAGAGTGTCTATATATGTTATTAAATCTGATGGTATTTGTAATACCCTAATTATGATTAGGCAAAGGAGGTGACTAATTTGAAAAAGGTTTTAGCTTTAATACTTTCTCTATTGCTTGTTGTAGCATTTACCTTTGCAGTAAGCTGCAAGAAGGCTGAAGAGCCAGCTCCTGCTCCTGCACCAGCACCTGCACCTGCACCAGCTCCGGCTAACGCTCCGGCTGCTGAACAGCCTGCTAACGCTCCGGCTCCTGAACAACCGGCAAACGCTCCGAAGTAGTCTATTCATAAAAACACCATGAGGGACTAAACTCCCTCATGGTGTTGCTTTTTTGTTCAAAAAACTGTTATATTTTAATACTTGAAAGAAGTACCCTGTTAAGAGTGGGCAGTCCCACTTTTTTTTTTGTCATGTGCAGGTTGCACTGCCAGGTGGCGGGTTATGGAAACACATACGATAAAACATAAGGTACACCAGCTGGCCTGTCAGGCCGCTGACGGCGAGGGGCTTGAAGTTGTCAGCGCCGATATGCTGGGCAGCGGCAGGCGGCTTTTGCTTAGAGTGGTAGTAGACAAGGCTGAGGGAGTGACTGTAGGGGATTGTGAAAGAATGAGCAGGAGCCTTGAAGCTCTTCTGGACGTTGAGGACCCTATAAAAGGCTCGTATGTACTTGAGGTGTCTTCCCCGGGCCTTGACAGACCTCTGGTAACGCAAAAGGATTTTGAGAAGAATATAGGCAGGCTGGCGAGGATCATTACCAAAGAAAAAATAGACGGACAGACTTTCTTCGTGGGAAGAATCGTTGATGTCGGCGAAGGCTGGGTGAGGACCAAGGTGGAGGCCAAAGGCGGAGATAAGGACATTTTCATTCCCATCGGCGATATCACAAAGGCCCGGCTGGAAATAGAGATGAAAAAAAGCAATCCCGGGGATTTTTAAATAAATAGGATTAGAGGTAAGAGTCATGACAAAAGAACTATGTTCTGTAATAGATCAGATCAGCAGGGAGAAAGGTATCTCCCGCGAAGCGCTCCTCAAAGTCCTTGAGGCGGCCCTCCTGTCCGCTGCAAGAAAGAAATACGGCGGCAGGACCAATATCAACTTGAAGATCAATCCAAAAACCTGCGACATTCAGGTTTATGAGACAAAAAAAGTGGCCGCGGAGATCACTAACAAGGACGAAGAGATCAGTCCGGATGAGGCATCAAAAATAATGCCCGGTGCGGAAATAGGAACTGAAATTGACCTTCCAATCCAACTGCAGGATTTCGGGAGGATAGCAGCCCAGACGGCAAAACAGGTGCTGTTTCAAAGAGTCAGGGAGGCCGAGCGGGATATCATTTTTGAGGAATTCAAAGACAAGGCCGGGCAGATCATAAGCGGGACGGTATTGAGAAAAGAAAAAAATATTTACTTTATCAGCCTCGGCAAAGCAGAGGCCGTAATGCTTCAGCGCGAGGCCCTTCCCATTGAGACTTTAAAGAGAGGGGACATAGTGAAAGCCTACCTTTCAGAGGTCCGCCAGACTGCTAAAGGCCCTGCAATTATTCTGTCGAGGACCGATCCCAACTTCATTATGGGCCTCTTTAAGATGGAAGTGCCTGAAATAAACGACGGTGTTGTTGTCGTTAAAGGCATTGCCCGGGAACCGGGGGAAAGGACAAAAATAGCTGTGTTTTCGAAAGACAGCTCAGTAGATGCTGTCGGAGCCTGCGTGGGGATGAAGGGAACGAGAGTGCAATCAATTGTGAGAGAACTCAGGGGAGAGAGGATTGATATAATACCCTGGAGCGAGGACCCCCGCATATTTATCGCAAGGGCGCTGACACCCGCAACAGTGGACAGGGTCGGTATCAATGACGAAGAGAAAACTGCGATGGTAATAGCTGACGACCAGCAATTATCGTTAGCCATAGGGAAACGCGGGCAGAACATAAAACTTGCGACAAGGCTGACCGGATGGGAAATAGAAATATTGAGTGAAACAGAGTATTCAAAAATAAAAATGGAAGAGACGGACAAATCACTGGATAAGGCATTATTAGAGACAAAGCAAGCAAAGAGTAATGGTTTATGACCTTGAATCGCCGGTCCAATATGTAAAAGGCGTCGGGCCCCAGAGGGCCAGGCATCTTGCACGCCTCGGAATAAATATTGTCAGAGATGCGCTCTTTTATCTCCCTCACCGGTACGAGGACAGAAGCAGTTTAATACATATATCACAGCTTGCCGCCCACCAGTTGGATAACCGGTTGACCGCCGTTACCGGAAAGATAGTGAGCGGGGAAGTCACCACTCCTAACCCGAGAAGGCCCCGGCTGCGGCTGTTCGAACTGGTTATTTCAGATGGCAGCGGTATCTTTAAAGCAAAATGGTTTAACCAGGCATACCTGAAAAAAATTTTCAAGCCTGGCCAGGAAGTCGTTTTGTACGGCACGGTCAAACATAATTATTGGGGTACCGGCTTCGAGATGACCAACCCCGAATACGAAATCATAGATGACGGTGATGATGACAGCACCCGCTCGCAGGCAGACCAAATACATACCGGTCGAGTAGTCCCTGTTTACCATTTGACCGAAGGCCTCTCGCCCCTTTTCATGAACGCCTTTCTTTTGATGAACTCTTCACTTTCCAGGCCGGCCTTGCAATTATAAAAAAAGGAGAGACACTCGAAAAGGGCATTGCATTTCATCCGGATGGAAGCCTGTCGCACCGTCTGCGGGCCTCTTTGCCTTTTACGCTCACCAGGGCACAGGAGCGTGTCCTGGACGATATCATGAATGATATGAAATCACACGCCCCTATGAATCGCCTGCTCCAGGGCGACGTAGGGTCGGGCAAAACCATAGTTGCGCTTCTCTCTATGCTCGCCGCTGTCGAGTCCGGCTGCCAGGCGGCATTAATGGCGCCTACAGAAATATTAGCTGAACAGCATTATCTGAATATTCACGCTCTTGTCGAAGACCTCGGTTTGAATATCCATTTACTGACGGGCAGCAAGAAAAACAAGAGCATTGAAACCATATCATCCGGCGATGCCAATATTGTGGTCGGCACTCATGCCCTTATACAGGAAGGGGTCTCATTCAAGAATCTGGGGCTTATCGTAATAGATGAACAGCACCGTTTCGGCGTAATGCAGCGGGCGACACTCAGAAAAAAGGGGACCAACCCCGACACGCTGGTAATGACTGCAACACCCATTCCCAGGACACTCGCCCTTACCCTTTACGGAGACCTTGACTACTCAATCATAGATGAACTCCCGCCGAACCGGAGCCCTGTAATTACGAGGCAGCTTTCCGAGAAGCAGAAACAATACATTTATCAGCTAATAGAGGAGCAAGTCAAAAAAGGGAAACAGGCTTATATTGTTTATCCGGTTATCGAGGAATCGGATAAAACCAACCTGAAGGCCGCTATAACAGGCATGGAGGCGTTGAGGGTAAAGTTTCCCCAGTTCAAAATCGGACTCCTCCACGGCAGAATGAAGCCGCCGGAGAGAGAGGAAGTGATGCGGGAGTTTAAAAACGGCGCGCTGCAGATACTCGTTTCAACGACGGTCATCGAGGTCGGCGTGGATGTGCCTAATGCAACACTCATGGTCATCATACATGCCGAGCGGTTCGGCCTTGCACAGCTCCACCAGCTTCGCGGACGTGTGGGAAGGGGCACCGGGCAGTCGCACTGCATCCTCCTGCATTACGGGGCGGCTGAAGATGCCGGGAGAAGGCTTGCGGTGATGGCAGGGACGAATGATGGGTTTAAAATAGCAGAGGAAGACCTTGCCATAAGAGGGCCGGGCGAGTTCTTCGGGACAAAGCAGTCCGGATTACCTGATCTGAAAGTAGCAAATATTGTCAGGGACGCAAGGCTGCTGGAGGCGGCGCGAAAAGAAGCCTTCGCTCTGATCGGAAGGGACGCGCAGCTTCAACAGTATCCCGCGTTGAGGAGTTCTATCGAGAACTTCTGGGGAAGAAAGCTGGACCTGTTCAAAACAGCTTAAATGTGATTAAGAACATGGCATATCTGTTTTTCGGCAAACTTAAACTACTTTTTTTCCCACAACTAAAAGTTGACTGTATACATATTAGCCGAAATGAGAACGCTGGGGCTCGGCGTTACTCGCACCTGTAACAGTAGACCCGTGAATTTTACCGAAAAACAGATATGCCATGTTCTTAATCACATTTTTTGAGATATGTGCCGGTATCTCCAATTCGGACAGTAGATATATCTCTGAAGCATTAGCGCAGTTTTGAAAACAGTTCTCGGCGAGTGAGCGTGAAACAGGAGCGAAACTGACCGAAGGGAATTTTGCGACTGTAGCGAAACGAGTCGTTAGAACTGTCAAAACGGAGCGTAGCGAAAGAGATATCTCTACTGTCTGAATTGCAAGCGCCGGTATTTCACTATTTGCTTCCCATCTGCTAAAATTGATATTAATTACTGACTATGTCTAACAATAAAAGGAGGCAACTATAATGGGAAAGTGCGATTGCGGCGCGGAGACTGATTGGCAGGAAATAGGCAGCACATGGCTTTGCGTGTCATGCCGTAGTGAGGAACTGGAAAAAACTGTCGGGGAGTTAAAAGAGGGATGGGACAAAATGCTGCATGCAGCGCGCCATTTGCAAAGGCTGAAGGTGGACACGCTGTCCACTATTGACTTGCTTGACAATCTGAAAAATGAAATAAACAGGATTAAAGCCGAATAAGCGGCAGTTGCTGCAGCCTGACCTGACGGACAGTATTTAGAGTGCTTATTTATCGGTCTAACAGGCTACTCAGCGTGTCTCTCAGTTCTTCAAGGTTGTATGGCTTTGCAAGCCTTGCACTAAAGCCGTATTTATGATAATCAGATATTACGGAGTCGTCTGAGAAACCGCTCGATACAATAGCCTTAGTATCCGGATTAACTTCAATAAGCCGCTCAACTGTCTCTTTTCCACCCATGCCGCCGCGAATAGTCAGATAGAGAATGACAATATCAAAAGGCTTGCCTGACTCCAGAGCGGCTTTGTATTTACCGATGGCTTCGTTTCCGT
>JBEKJD010000318.1:0-3451 GCA_050011415.1 Dissulfurispiraceae bacterium
CCTTGAAATTACCGCATGGACCGAAGACGGAATCATTATGGGGGTCAGGCACAAAGAATTTCTTGTTGAAGGCGTTCAGTTCCATCCGGAATCAATCCTTACAATAGCAGGCAAGGACCTCCTGAGAAATTTCATAAATCTCAGTAAAACATAAACCACGGAGACACGGAGGCACTGAGAAAATCTTGAAAAGGCTTTTGAAGTAAGACTTAAAAAAATATTTGACTCTGTGTCTCTGTGACTCTGTGGTTAACTTAGGTGAAAAAACGATGATAAAGAAAGCGATAAACTTTGTGATTCAGAATATCAGCCTCTCGGAGGCCGAGATGGCTGAATGCATGACAGAAATAATGGAGGGCAGGGCCACAGACTCCCAGATCGGTGCATTTCTAACTGCCCTCAGGATCAAGGGTGAAACCATCGAAGAGATTACCGGCGCTGCGCGTATAATGCGCGAGAAAGCGACAAAGATACTGGCCCCCGAGGGTGTCATCGATACGTGCGGCACAGGGGGGGACATGTCCAACACCTTCAACATTTCGACCGTGGCAGCGATCGTGGTAGCAGCTTCAGGCATCCCGGTGGCAAAACACGGCAACCGCTCTGTATCAAGCCGGTCAGGCAGCGCCGACCTTCTGGAGGCATTGGGAATAAAGGTAGAACTGCCTCCGGAAAAAGTGGAGAAATGTCTCTTCGAGACCAATTTCGGCTTTCTCTTCGCCCCTCTTTTCCACCCTGCTATGAAATTCGCCGTAGGACCGCGGCGCGAAATAGGCATAAGGACCATATTCAATATATTGGGGCCCCTTACCAATCCGGCAAACGCAAAGCGCCAGGTACTTGGGGTATTTTCGAGCAAACTGACCGAGCCGCTGGCGTCGGTGCTGGGCAATTTGGGCGCCGAGGATGCGATGGTAGTGCACGGAGAAGACGGCCTGGATGAAATAACTATTTGCGCAGCTACAAAGGTTTCCAGGTATAGAAATAAAATTATCGATAATTTCTATATAACTCCTGAAGATTACGGATTCAAAGCGGCGGATATTACCACCCTGATCGGCGGTGACAAGAAAGAAAATGCGCTCATCACTCACTCAATCCTTAATGACGAGCGCAGCCCCAGGCGCGATATTGTAGTACTAAACGCCGCTGCTGCCATAGTTGTGTCGGGACATACCGATGATTTTGGTACTGCAAAAGATATAGCCGAGGAGTCCATAAGCAACGGAAGAGCTGCAAAAAAACTCGAAGAAATCATAAAAGTCAGCAATTCGTTATAAGAAAAAAACCACTGAGGCACGAAGACACAGAGTAGAACACAGTCAAAAGTCATAATACAGATTAATACTTAGAGTCTGTCCATAAATTATGATTAAAGCGTACTGTCATTCCCCGACTTGATCGGGGAATCCACCCTTCGACAGGCTCAGGATGACAATTCCGGACTTTTGCAGTAGCCTCTTTTAGCTGACCTTTGTTTTTTCTCAGTGACTCTGTGTCTCTGTGGTTCCGATTAGTTTTTATTCTTTTTCTTCTTCTTCAAATTCAGAAACAAGGTGTTCTATGCTTTTCGCAGCCTCGCTTATCTCAACAGGCGCGACTATGTCCCTGGAACTCGAAACGCCAAGTTCTTTGAATTTCTTTATTGAGGGGATAAGACGCGATTCCACTGACCGTACGCCTTCATTGTAAGACTCCACTGCTTTACGGATTGCAAGACCTGTCTTCGAGTAATGCTCCAGCATGATCGAAAACCGCTCGTACAAGTCCTTGCCCAATTTGTTGATCTCCTGGGCGCTCTTGGCAACCTGTTCCTGCTGCCATCCATAAGCAATGGCCTTGAGCAGGGCTATTAACGTAGTCGGGGTAGCCAAAACAACCCGCTTGACGCTGCCGTCTTCGATCAAAGCATGGTCATGCTCTATGGCAGCGCTGAAAAATGACTCGCCCGGCAGATACATTACAACAATCTCCGGTGACCGGTCGAACTGGTCCCAGTAAGCTTTAGAGCTGAGCGCATTCATATGGTTCCTGACATTGCTTATATAATTCGCTATGGCCTTCTTCCGCTCATCTTCGGAAGCGGCGGACACCACGTTCATGTAAGCATCAACCGGGGCTTTGGCATCAATGACAATCTCTCTTCCGTTCGGAAGCCGCACAATCATGTCAGGTCTGAGGCGCCCTGAATCAGTGGAAACCGATTCCTGCTCGTAGAAATCGCAATAGGCTGTCATGCCAGCAAGCTCCACAACCCTCCTGAGCCCAAGCTCGCCCCACGAGCCGCTTGCCTTGGGCCTCCTCAGCGCAGTGACAAGACTGCTTGTCTCACGCTGCAACTGCTCATGCATTGTTGAAAGAGACCTGAGTTGCTCGGTCAGGCTGCCGAAGCTTCTGTGCCTGTTCTCTTCAATATCCCGGAGCTGCTGTTCGTATCTCTTAAGCATTTCCTGCAGCGGCTTGATAGTCCCATCCATTGCCGCCTGGTGCTCGCCCAGCTTCCCTTTAGTATCGGCCACGATCTTGCCGAGGTTCTCCGAGGCGAGCCTTAGAAAATCTTCGCTGCTGCTTTTCAGGGCAGCAGAAGACAGCACACTGAAAGTATCGGATATCTCCTTCTTCATCACCTCGACAAGTTCTTTCTGCTGTTCAAGGTTGTGATGGGAATCTTCCAGCCGCTTATGAGATTCCTCAAGACGCGTCACAGTCTCTATCCGCTGATGCCGTTCAGTATCAAGCACGGCCCTTATTTGACTTGCATCCTGTTCCTTCAGCAGGAGCTGATGACGGAGTTCACCCACAATTGCCTCCGCGCTCTTTGCCTTTGCTATAGCAATAAACCAGGCAACCACCGCACCAGTGACTGTCCCAATTAATAAGAAAACAGGTAATAGGTAATAGGTCATATACTAAATCCCTGAAGTTGAGAAGTTGTGAAGTTGAGATTTTGCCCATCTTCGCATCTTCGTTTTTTTCACATCTTCACACCTTCTCAAGTTCTCACCTTCATGCCTTTAATACGCGCCTTCCTTCTTGAGAACAACCATGATAGTCTTGAAAAGAATAACTATGTCAAGCCAAAGGGACCAGTTCAGGACATACCATACGGCGAGCTTCAACCTTTCCTCGAAATCGAGTATGTTCCTGCCCGAGACCTGCCAGAGCCCGGTGATGCCCGGGCTGGCGAGGAAGATAAGCTCTGAGAATTCACCTATGTCCTTCTCCTCCTCAGGCAGATAGGGCCGCGGGCCGACGAAGCTCATATCGCCGGCAAGCACATTGAATATCTGGGGCAGTTCGTCCAGGGAGGTCCTTCGAAGGAGCTTGCCCACCGGTGTCACGCGCGGATCATAGTCACGCAGTTTCTTGTACCGGCCCCATTCCGCCTTGGCAGCTGCGTTCTTTTCGAGATAGCCGGACAGCATTTCATCCGCGTTCACGTACATGGTCC
>JBEKJD010000319.1:0-3434 GCA_050011415.1 Dissulfurispiraceae bacterium
TTATGAATCGGAACAGCTATTGGACAAAATCGGCAACGGGTCAGCAGAATGAAATTGATGCCGGTAGCAGCCTTTTTGGCAGCGGTACTGTCAGCGGTAACGGCAGCAATCAGAACAACAGTCAAAACAATATTCAAAATCTTATTAACAGCATTGTAACCAGCTATTCGAATCCATAACTCCCGAAAATATGGAAACATCCATCCCGGAAATATACAATGGCGTTAATAACGCAATGTCGACGATTGCGAATTATAGTACTTATATGGAGACTCTTTACGCCCTGGTCGCAATTGTCAGCTTCATCTGGATAATCATTGACTTCAAGGGTAGCACCGCCCTTGTGAGCAATCTGCGAAATCATTTTTTTACCATTTTTTTTATCTGGGTTTTTTTCGGGAGTGGCGCCATAACATCCAATGTTACTGTAACGTTAGATAACCCGGATGGAAGTACGACAGCTCTGACATACCAAATGGCTCCCGGTTTCTACTATGTAACCACTGTTATAGATTCGGTAACCGGATGGGCCAAGGGCTCTATCGGTACCGTATCAATGAACAACTTTAATATAGATGTCGGTAAAATGCCGTTTGCAACTGAAAAGTACACAATGAAATTAGGTCAGGTCCAGCAGATGATTACACAAGCATCAAAAGACCCGACGTTTGCTGATAAAAATAAGTTCTACTATGAAAATTGTCTTGACCCGAAAACTCTTCAGTCGTCACCTCCCGTATATAGTTATGATATATACTTACCTACGCATTTTCGGTATGCCCCTCCGGCTAACTCGCAGTGTTCGAGTTATGCAAGCGATCTTACTACCATGGAGCAGACTACGATAAATACCATAGCCCAACAAAAGGGCATCTCTACAGATGCTGTTGCACGTGTTGATCCAAGGAACTGGGCGCAGCGCAACTGGGACACTGTCAAGGGCACTGCCTCCTCTCTCTCTCCCGAGAAAATTGGGAAAGCTATAGAGGAGGGCTTTTTTAGCGTCTGCGTGAGGATTTTCTCACTAATTACCTATCTGACAGCTATAGTATATGCCAAAGCGCTGCCCTATTTCCTCGGGATTCTTAATCAGATGTATGTAGGTGTGTTCCCTCTTATTGTTGCCATGGCAATGCTGCCTGGAAGATGGATGGCGATTGTCACTTATTTTGAAGGATATCTATGGCTTGCATTTATGCCGGTAGTCGTTGCAGCAGTCGATGGTTTTAGTCTGGGACAAACTAATATAGCAAAGGATTTATACAGCCTTCCTGCTACAATGACTACGTTAGCCAAAATCTCAATTGTGCTTTCTGTTCCCGCGATAACTTCTTTTCTGCTTTTCGGACAGCGGACATACCGCGTTGGTCCATCCAATGTAGCAAGTAACATTGCCCATGGCTCTGTGGCGTTGGCGGGAAAAGCTGCCAGGATGGCAACAGGGCCATCCGGCGGCTATGGCGGCCCAGGCGGAGGCGGTTCGCGTGGGCCTGCCGGAAATATTCTCGACGGCGGCGGAGGCTGGGGAGGCGGCAACGTGGTGGCCAGTACCGGCGGCAGGGGGCAGCCTCCCACGGGCACCCCTGTTACAACAGCAGCAAGCAATTATGAAATGCACAAAGGCAACAGCGAAGCTTTTAACAATGCACTGGCTGCGGTTACCGGTGATAATTCTGCATCACCCCCTGACTATGCTGCTGATAAGATGGTATCCGGCAATATTACGGGCGGCAGGAACGGTGGAGAACTGGGAGGCGCGTTCAAAAGTATTTCACCGGAATTGTTGCAGTCTGGCGTGACCGCCCAGGTGCATGACAGCGCTTCCGGCTCCTGGAACAGTGTGCAAATGAAGGCGGGTGCGGACGGCAGGGTGAGTTTTTCAAAACCTGAAGGCGGCACTGCCGCAGATGGGGCGATGGCGGAAAGACTCAATAGTGCCGGTAAGGGAGAGTCATTTGCGGCAAGAACAGCTGTTGACGGAATAAGATTCAGCTACCTCCCTGGCGGCGGCGCAAATGTGGCAAAGCTCAGATGGGGAAATGTGATGAGCTCTGAAAATCTGTCCGGCGGTGACCTCTATGATTTTATAAGCAGGGAGCAGAAAAAGTTTGTATAAAACAGCTTTTACCTGAACAGGAAGGTATCTATGGCGAGCCTATTAAGAGATGAGGACCGGAGGAAAGAACTTGGGAAGATGTTCATGGATGTTGCCAAATTCCTGGCCACTGGAGGACTCATTAGCGGCATTCTCACAAACAAATTAACATTTCTTAATGGATTAGTTATAATCGTTATAGTAGTGAGTTTGGGGTCACTGGCTTATTTTACTATTCCACCAAAGAGCGGAGGTTGACATGTCAGATGGGGCATATGTGATACTTGCAGGCCTGGTGATTATGGCATTAGTATTTTTTATTAAGGCTTACCGCCAAGACCATCCGAAAAAGAAGTCGAAATAAGAATCTACTGTTACATTGTTCTGTAGAGGGCGCTACCTTTTTCCTGCCTGCCTTTCAACCATAAACTTCAGACCCGAAGTAATATTAAGAGTGAGAAAATATCTTTTGTTTTTTGCAGGCTGCCTCTGCGTTTTGCCAATTGCAATTGCAGGCGCGGAGCAGAACATCCAGGAGATAATCAGCGACGCTCAGTATAAGGCTGCTGCACGGTTTCAGGTACCCTCTGAACTTCTGAATGCCATTAAGCAGGTTGAGAGCAAGGGACACCCGTGGGCGCTGTGTGTAAATCTGGGTAACGGCAAAAGCATACCAATATATCCGGCGACATACTATGAAGCGGTCCAATATCTGTCACTATTAAGCACTGATAATATTGATGTAGGTCCCTGGCAGGTCAATTATCATTATATCGGCAAAAGGCTGGGGGTGACAAAGATTCAGATGCTGAACCCTTATGTATCCTCACTGCTGGCAGCCTACAAGCTCTCAAGCGAAATAGCGGCGAGCGGATATACGTGGCATGCAGTGGGCAATTATCACAGCTATAACCTGCTCCGGAAAATAAAATATGTTACGTCGGTCAAGAAACAGTTGGCAAAAGACGGATTTAGGGTCGGCGAATAAAAGAAAGATGGCTGCATTGTTGACTGAAACCCATCAGGGTATTGAGGACATCCTTTCAATCGGAGTTGAGCACGGTGCGAGCGATATCCATCTTACCGAACTGAACCAGCCGGTATTACGCATCGATGGCGATTTGGTTAGGAGTGCTCTTGGTCCTGTGGACATTTCCGATATGAACAGGTTCCTGGATAATGTCATCCCTGCCGGTTTTTCCGGAAAAGACGGAGACTTTTCATTCACCTTTGCGGAGAGAAGATGGAGAGGGAACTACTTTCTCTCGAACGGGAAGAGGCTTTCGATTGCGCTTCGACTGCTCCCCCTTCAAATACCCGATATTGAGAATCTGGGTCT
>JBEKJD010000320.1:0-3432 GCA_050011415.1 Dissulfurispiraceae bacterium
GCTCTTTGCCGGTTGTCTCATAATGTGCTAATACGTTGGCGGGGTTATCAATCTGGTTTGGCATATAATAGAGGTGCGGTTTTTCGGACATTATTTTATGGGCAAGCCGGATCGCCCCATCTGTACCCTCTTCAGCAGGGCTCAGTATAAGCTCTGCTCCAAAAGCCTCCAGCACCTTCCTTCTTTCCACACTTACGCAGGCAGGCATAGTAAGCTTAACTCTGTATTTTTTTGCAGCTGCAACCATAGCCAGCCCGATACCGGTATTGCCGGAGGTTGCCTCGAGAATTATCTTATCTCTTGTTAATTCTCCACACCTCTCAGCCGCTTCGATCATATAGAAGGCGGGGCGGTCTTTTATAGAACCGGCCGGATTGTTGCCCTCAAGCTTTGCAAATATCTCGACATCCGGATTTGGATTTAAGGCTTCGAGCCTTATAAGAGGCGTTTTGCCTATGCAGTCTATAACTCCCATATTTTACCTCGGTGCGTATTTAATGGTCTTAAAATATTCTACCATAACTTCATAACCTGGCAGGCGACTTATGGGGTCACTGGGGTCAGGCTTAATGTAATGTAATGGGGTGTCAGGTCTATTTTCTTAACGTTCCTTGTAATAGCCTATGTGCGTTAAATGGCGGGAGAGCCTCAATCTCTCTCTTAGCCGGTTATCGGAAATAATTGACAGGTGCTATACTTTAACTAAGGAGAGAAGAAGAAAAACCAACACTATCTGACAAGGAATTTCAGAGAACTATGAAGGACAATGAAAAAGCAGCATCCGGACATGAAAAGGTGTCTCTAAAGAAGTTCTTTCCTCCCTTGCGATGGTGGTCTACAGTCAGCCGTCGCAGTATGCGGGCTGACATTATCGCAGGAATAACCGGTGCGATCATAGTTCTTCCCCAGGGAGTGGCTTTTGCAATTATTGCAGGACTGCCTCCTGAATACGGTCTTTATTCCGCAATAGTTCCTGCAGTTATTGCCGCTCTATTTGGGTCATCCCATCACCTCATCTCCGGGCCTACAACAGCAATATCGATTGTGATCTTCACATCACTCAGCCCTCTGGCTCCCCCGTCAAGCGCTGAGTATATTCAGATGGCTTTGACCCTGACTTTTCTCGCCGGGTTTTTCCAATTCGCGTTGGGCGTTGCCCGTCTCGGTTCCCTGGTGAATTTCGTTTCTCACTCTGTCGTTGTAGGGTTCACCGCAGGTGCTTCAATACTGATTGCAACAAGCCAACTAAGCAATATGCTGGGTATAACAGCACCCGAAAAACACTCTTTTGTCCATATTTGGGCAGATATAATATCGCGTCTTTCCGAGACCAACCTCTATGTCCTGTCGATAGGTCTTAGTACGTTAATTGTCGCAGTAATTTTAAAAATCCTTAAGCCCAAGTGGCCTGGAATGTTGATAGCAATGATAGCCGGCAGCGTCATGGCCTTGATAGTGAAGGGGAACGAGCACGGTATCAGACTCGTGGGCTCTCTTCCTTCTCATCTCCCGCCCCTGTCACATCCTGACATCACGACCGCTTCATTGCGCCAGCTTGCGCCTCCTGCACTGGCTGTTGCCATGCTCGGGCTTGCCGAGGCAGTATCCATTGCCAGATCAATAGCAACAAAGTCTGAACAGCGCATTGACAGCAATCAGGAATTCATCGGTCAGGGGCTCTCCAATATCATCGGGAGTTTTTTTTCGAGCTATGCCTCATCCGGATCGTTCACCCGGACAGGAGTGAACTATGAAGCTGGCGCCAAGACACCATTGGCCGCTGCCTTTGCTGCGATAACGCTGACCGGTATAGTACTGCTCATAGCCCCTCTTACAGCCTATCTCCCGATAGCCTCAATGGCCGGCATTCTGTTTTTGGTCGCGTATAATCTTGTTGACACACACCATATTGCCTCTATTGTGAGGACAAGCAAGCCGGAGGCCGGAATACTCATTGCGACATTTCTATCCACATTATTTGTGGCGCTTGAATTCGCTATATATGTAGGGGTAATTCTTTCGCTCTTGCTTTATCTTAACCGAACATCCCATCCGACCTTTGTGACCCTGTCCCCTGACCCTGATAGCAGAAAGCAGAGTTTCATAAATGTGCAGAAGAAGCCTCTGGCCGAATGTCCACAACTCAAAATAATCAGGGTTGACGGTTCAATCTTTTTTGGTGCAGTAAATCATGTGGCAGAACAGTTAGAACAAATAACAAAAAAATACCCGGAACAGGCGCACATCCTGATTGTGGGAGGCGGGATAAACTTCATCGATGTAGCGGGATGTCAGACACTTAACCAGGAAGCTCATCGTTTGCGTGCTAACGGAAGGCAGTTGTATCTCTGTTCACTCAAGGGCGAGGTAATAGACGTCATGAAAAGGGGAGGCTGTAAGAAGAGCATTGGAGAAGAAAATGTTTTCCACTCAAAGGACGCGGCAATAAAAAGCATTCTGCCGAGACTTGACCCTGAAAGGTGTCGGCGCTGTAAAGTGCGAATCTTCAATGAATGTGCACAGATGCCGGGAGCATGAATCCCCATTCATAAAACTGAGTCAGTAATAATACCGTTAAGTCGGCTAAAGGGGGCAAATCGGGACGTACCTTTGCTATAATAGAATATTGAACATTGGAGACGGCTATTTCCAAAACTGTTTCAACAGAACCGGTAAAACATATAATTCATGTCTAAAATAATTCCTGCACCTGCAAAAATACATATCACAACCCTTGGCTGTCCCAAAAATACTGTTGATTCCGGGCATCTGGCCGGGGCCTTCACAGCAGAAGGCTTCATCAATTCAGATAACGCTGATGATGCCGATATCCTTCTTGTGAACACATGCGGATTCATAAAGGATGCCAAGGAGGAATCGATAGAGGAAGTCCTCAGGCTTGCGCATATGAAAGAAGCCGGCACAAAGCTGGTCGTGTTCGGGTGTCTTGCGGCCCGTTACAGAAACGAACTCCTGAAAGAAATCCCCGAAATTGACGGTATTTGGGGGGTAGGCGAAGAAGCCCGGATTATCGAGTACTGTAAAGTCATCATAAATCAGAGAAACGGCGAATCGGTGAATCGGCGAATCGGCGAAAAATCTCCGGTTCACCGGCTCTCCGGCTCTCCGGTTCATTCTGTTGGCAGTTATGCTTATCTGAAGATCGCCGAGGGCTGTAATAAAAAATGCACCTTCTGTGTGATCCCCTCGATACGGGGGTCGTTCAGGAGTATCCGTCCTGAACTGATAATGACTGAAGCGGGCGAATACATTAATGCCGGGGTAAGAGAATTAATCCTGGTGGCCCAGGATATTACGAATTACGGTAAAGATTTTGACGGATATGACCTTGTAGCTTTATTGCGGGATCTGGCCTCTCTGCCCGGTGATTTTTATATTCGCCTTTTATATCTGTATCCTACCTCTATCAGC
>JBEKJD010000321.1:0-3431 GCA_050011415.1 Dissulfurispiraceae bacterium
GAGTGCTTCAGTTCGGCTGTCTTGTCCGCGCATAATATTCCTTAATGATTACAAGTTATTATGCGCAGGAATGTATCACAAATCAACAAAAACAGCTAGTTGAAATTCAACAGCCTGTTAATAAAGTCATGGCGAAACAGATTTGGATACTTGTTGGGATTCTAATGCTCATCGGGGTTCAGGCAATGGCGATAGAAGAAGCTCGTTATAACGTCGTCAAGTCTTCAGGAATTTTTGAAGTTCGTGATTACGAAGCACATATCCTCGCCGAAATAATTGTTGATGGCACCCTTGAAGAGGCAGGCTTTAAGGCATTCCGACCTCTCTTCCGCTACATATCGGGAGATAATCACTCCCGTAAGCCCATCGATATGACAGCCCCGGTATCGCAACAAGCAACAGGTGAAAAGATCAGCATGACTGCCCCGGTAAGCCAGCAAGCAATTGCAGGCAAGTGGGCGGTCAGCTTCGTAATGCCCGCGTCATTCTCTCTGGAGACAGTCCCAATCCCGGATAATGGCACTATTTCGTTGCGACAGGTGCCATCACACCGTGTTGCTGCCGTCAAATACTCGGGATTCTGGAGTGAGAAAAAATATCAGCGATACAAAAGGGAATTGGAAGCCTGGATGCAGGCCAACAATTTTAAAGGCACCGGAGAGCCGGTTTGGGCTCGCTACAATCCGCCATTCTCGCTCTGGTTCCTACGCCGCAACGAGATATTGATCCCCATAGCCACGGACTGAAACCAAATGGTATCTGAAGGAGTGAAATCATGAACCTCACTGATTTGTTCAGCCAACAAGGCCTTGGCGTCATGGCGACTGCTTCCAAGGATGGCCATGTCAATACGGCAGTATATGCCCGTCCACATGTCATTGATGAGAAGACGTTGGTGTGGGGAATGACTGACGGCAGAACCTACCGCAACATTATTGAGAACCCGCACACTTCGTTCCTTTTTAAGACCGCCGGAGGCGGTTTCAACGGCGTGAGACTAGTTCTGGAGTTCATAAAAATCGAAGAGGAGGGCGATATACTGGCACAGATCAAGGCAAGCGCCGATGCCACAGTTGGCCCCGGTACTGGTGCCTCAGTAACTCATGCCGCCTGGTTCTCGGTTACAGAAGCGCGCCCTCTCATCTAAGTTCAGACAAGGAAAACGCTTCTTTCCACCGGTTGCAAATACCAAGCAAGTCACTCACCACAATCTAATAATTGATGGTGGTGTCATTAATGCTCACCAAGATGGAAAATCCTTGTGTCATTCCTCTTCAACATCGGGATTATGCTCTGTACTCCAGGCGTCACGCTCGCGCATGAGCCAGTAAACCGCTCCCAATGCACACACAGCCAGGGCAAGCGCGGCAATCTTGGCCGCTTCAATGCTATGTACGTCAAGAATAATGAATTTTCTTGCCAATGCCAGCAAAGCAACGAGCAAGACCGTTTTGACCTGAATAATGTTATGCTGTCGTTTGGTAATGGCTAGGATGGAGTGCTTGAACTCCATGGCAATCAGCAGGGTCATAATTCCACCGAAAATAGTCTGAAACACCTCATGATTCAGCGGGTCAAAAGCTCTTTTTACCAGCAGGCTGATGACATCTTCCCCAAGTTTGTATAGGGCGATAATAACGATCAGGGAAATCAAAAATACAAGAACATGGGAAATGACTTGCTCGAAAAAATCATATGGAGCCATATCCCGCAGTGTAATAAACCAAGTCTTCCGTGAAGTGCTGTTCATCATACAATCACCTATGCATAAACTCTTTGGATTTCTCTTTCATATACTCTCACTTTCTCCGGAACCGTAAAACTGTGTCGAGGCAAGGAACTTCATGACATCCTGAAGATTCCGGAGCCTCATGTGCAGAACGTTCTTTTCATGCGCGTCCGTAGCCGTTTCAAACCTCTCCTGAAGCTCAATAAAATAGTCTCTGATCATGTCTATAGGGTTGAATTTGAGTTTTTTCATAGCTCCTCCTATCGGGCAGGAAATAATGAAAAAGTCAGAACTGTGTAGGAATTATTTAAAGCTGATGTCGAGGGCTGGCTGGGCGGCCCTCGGTAAGGTTACTTCCGACTCACGAGATCGTCACTCGGTAGTTCTATTGCCGTTCCCGCTCCGGCTTGGGAAGCCGAATAGTGAGGACCCCGTTTTTGAGGTCCGCTTTGATCATACTGTCGACTATTTTGTACGGCAACATGAGGCTACGGGAGAAATTGCCGTACCTGCGTTCTGAGATAAGACATTCATCACCTCCCTTCTGTTACCTCCTTTCTTGTGAGTGATTCTGATTAATAGATAATTCGAATTTTTAAAAAATCAAGGGGTGCCTCGATAACGTAATATAGTTGTAACAATATGATATGTTTGAAATAAATTTGATGCGGCCCTTGATTTCAACAAAAATATTTGTTATATTTTTAGCAGTCAAGGCAGAAGAGTGCCAAACCAGCGAGGATGTCCGGAGGTTCATCATGGTCGCCAATCTTCCAGTTGTTGCCGACAGTTTGACCCTGTATCTGGGGGAAATCAGGAAATTTAGGATCCTGAGCGAAGAGGAGGAGCGCACCTACGCCATTAAGTTCTTTGAAGACAAGGACCTGGAAGCGGCACATAAGCTCATTACCTCAAATCTGCGCTTTGTCGTCAAGATTGCATCGGAATATCGCCATTACGGGTTGAGGATGCTTGACCTGATCCAGGAGGGGAACATCGGGCTCATGATGGCGGTCCGCAAATTCAATCCATACCGCGGAATCCGTCTCATCAGCTATGCTGTCTGGTGGATCAGGGCTTATATCCAGAATTACATACTGTCCGCCTGGAGTTTGGTCAAGATCGGCACGACTCAGGCGCAGCGTAAACTGTTTTTTGGTCTGAGCAAAGCTAAGGAGACGCTGCTAAGACTGACCGGGAACGACGGCGAGGCTGCCGAAATTGCCGACTTGCTGCATGTATCGGATCATGAGGTTGTTGACATGGAGTCGCGGATAAAGGGTGAGGTGTCGCTGGATGCACAACCGGAAGGTGGCGATGGCCTGGCGGTACTGGAAACCATTGCCGATGAGCGGATGAACCAGGAGGAGATGCTCGGTATTTACCAAGAGGAACATCAATTGAAACAGCAAATCGCCACGGCCATGGAGGGGTTGAACGAGAAGGAGCGTTATATAGTTGAGCAGCGGGTTTCGAGCGATGACCCTCATACTCTTCAGGATATCGCCGACCATTTTTCAATCTCGCGGGAGAGGGTGCGGCAAATTGAAGAAAAGGCAATAGCGAAATTAAAAGTAGCTTTAACAGGCTGTTGAATTTCAACTAGCTGTTTTTGTTGATTTGTGATACATTCCTGCGCATAATAACTTGTAATCATTAAGGAATATTATGCGCGGACAAGACAGCCGAACTGAAGCACTCT
>JBEKJD010000322.1:0-3428 GCA_050011415.1 Dissulfurispiraceae bacterium
CGCCGGGGAAGCGAAACCCTTCATGGAGAAGGTCCTGAAGGTATTTGACGAAAGTGGCATGGAAGATGGAGGAATAATTGATGTAAGCCTGTTCAATGGTCATTGCGCCAAGCGCAACGATCCCAGCCCCTTCAACAATGACCCCTTTCCGGTTTCCTAACAGCCTGGAGACCGGGAGAGCGGCATCACTCCCCGCTTCCATCCGGCGCAGAAATGGAATGTCGTGGAGAAAGGTGCGGGTCTCGGTATCGCGGGGGATGATGCGGTCCTCTTCAGGCTTTGCGCGCTGCACCAGGAAATCGGCAAAGGGAAGTGCCGGTCTTGCCGCCACAACTCCCAGGCAGTTGCTGCGAGAGGCAATATCACCCGCCAGTTGGGCCAGTACCGGGTCGCCGGAAGTCAAAAGCACGTCGTCCAGAACGGCAAAGCCGACCGCACCGAGGACTACCGAACAGTCGGCATGGAGCTTGGCAGTGTATTTGGCAATCTGGTCACGCATAGATCAGCCTGTTCGCAGGTTCTCCAGCAATTTTTGCGGTTCGTCGAATTCTACCCCGACGGTATAGGTCCCCTCACCTTCCGCGCAGACATGAACAACCCGTCCCTGGACAGTCAGCAGGGAACCTTGCAGGTCGAATTCCAGGTCCATCCTGGTGCCGGCCTGAATCTCCTGAAAGACCTCCATCCCAACGCCGATCATGGAGATATTCAGGGTTCGCCCTACGGATACAGGAGTTTTCTGCACTTCGCCCTCACGGTTGATATAAGAGGTCAAGAACAGCCTGTGTACCCGTGTTGATTGCCTTGGTTCATCAGTTTGCATAATTTCTTTCCTTTCACCCGGATTGTCAGCAAATGAAAAAGATAAACTTAAATTTTCAATTGTTAAAGTTCTTACAAAAAGTAATGATTTTATCTACTTCAAGGCCAGCAAAACATTCTTGAAATCCAACCTTACTTATACAAGTTACACCATCGCAGGGACGGCACGGCAAGAAACTTTCATTTTCCAGGAAGAGTTTGGGGTGTTTTCCTACCGGACTTGCATAGGATGACAGTTGAGTTCCAAAAATAATTACAGACGGAATACTCCATAAGGAGCAGAGATGCCCGCCACCGCTATCCATTCCGATATATACATCCGATGTCTGCAAAAAATCGAAATAAGCTTTAAAACTACCTGAAAATATTTTTACTTTGTTTTGAAAATGTTTCTCAAGAAGATCAGTTCTAAAATACTTTTCACTAGGCGACATAATGTACCAGAGTTCGAAATCGCTCTCATCGATAAGCCGACGCATGATGCCTAATCCCATGGCTATCGGTAAATTTCTAAGGGGCTGTAAACCGCTGAATGAAACAGCGATTCTTTTATTCGCATTTTCTATTTTATGATGTTTTTTGAGACGGACATTTTCTTCTTGAACTGTGCAGCCAACAAATGAGCCGATCCTTTTTACATGTTCGAATAAATGGGCGATATTCCCATCGTCAGTAATTACATCGGTTAATAATTGAGCGCCACCGGTGAAATCAAAGCCGATCAAGCGTTTTGGACAAGTTAGATGCGTCCATGCAATACTTCTAAAATCTCCTCGCGTCTCGATAGCAATCTCTATTGATTTACGATAGATAATAGACCAATTTATCAAGAGATTCTTTATGCTGGAAATCGAGTAATCATATGAGGCCCATGGGAATTGATAATCGATTATCTCTATTTGGTCCAGATAATCGGAATAGACATAAAATGCATGCTTTCCGGATAAAACAATAATTTTGTGTGTACTCGAAAACTTATCTATCAATCCCTTTATCAAAGGCCGTAACAGAATTGAATCACCAATACGGTATCCATCAACTAGAAACAAACAGGGGGCATTATCCACAAGAAAGAACTTATTGATTCTTAATAAAAAGAAATGGATTATCCTTAATATTATTTCCAGAAAAGCAATGGACTTTCTCTTGATCTTCTTTTGATTGAAATATTTCATAGATTATACATTTTCGCAGCTTTTGCTCTCATTGAATAGACTCTTTATCTCAAGCTATGACCTGTTCCATATAGGTGCACGTCCGGTAAGAAAGCGGAACACATTGACACAAGAGAAATATATTCTTTCAGGCAATATATGGCTTAAACCTATCTTTATAACTAGCTTTACCCACTCCTTAGCAAAATGCGATAACGGGATCTTGATTCCAAGTTCACGACACATCCTTCTGGTCTCTCTTGAAGCAATCAAAAGATTCTTTGGAGCAGAGCTCACTCCCCCCAACCTCATTTTTGCAACCGGCAAATCCAGATACAACACACGAGCGCCGGAAGCCAAGGAGTGCAATAAAAATTTGGCGTCACCGGCAATTCGGTAAGTCGTGTCAAACGTAGCATTACCGGAAAATAGTGAACGATGCATCAGTATTTCCGGACATTTTGGCAGTTTGGGGCGAAAAAATTCATACTCCCGGCTCAGTTCTTCCCGGGGTTGCCCGAGTTCTTCCAACAACTCTCCAGTCGCAGAGTTAATAATATGCAGCTTTCCATAAATCAGTTGATACTCCTCAAAGTGAGGAGCATAGCTCAAAAATATTTCTTCAAGAACATTATCCGATGCCAGCTCATCATCAGCCCCGAGAAAAATGCACCAGTCGCCAAGCGCTATGCCTGCAGCCTTGTTCCAAGCCTCATAAATTCCACCGTCGGGCTCACTTACCCAGTAATCAATTGCATACTCATACTTGCGAATGATATCAAGCGTGCCATCTGTAGAACCACCGTCTATTATCAGGTATTCAACATTATCGCTGGATTGCCTGAGGACGCTTAGGATAGTCTGCTCCAGGGTTTCCGCTCCATTGAATACAACTGTTATCACGGTGATGAGCGGATTCTGCCTGGCAACAACATTTCGTGCAATAGTATCCGTTTCTGCTGCGGTACAGGTTCCTGCCTTGAAATACCCATTTGTTCGCAAACCACCCTCGCCAGTGCGCTGCGGATTTGCCTGTAAAAACAGCATTCTCTCAAATTTCGCTTCAGGTTGAACGCAAAGCACCGGCGTTTCTCGCGTCACGCGGCGTGTTGTACTGTGCTCTTGATTCAGGCATTCAATATTCATTTTATCCAGTCTGGTTAGTAATTATGGTTAACGATTCAGGAAATCCGCGTCGGTGAGTTCCGAGCTGGGTAACTCAGCGCATCCGCTTCTCTGCAAACTTCTTCAAAGATTCTTTTCGCCATGGAGTCCAAATAACAGGGCCGCACTTACGCGGCCCTTCTGCTTTCCGACTTCTAAGGATATATATTTTATATTTTACACTTGCCGGAGAGTTCCTGTCCATCTCTTTTGAAACAATCGCAAAAATCAAAGATAAAGGCCCAATGCTTGACCTTCTACCATCATTCTTTTGTACAAGTCGTCTGG
>JBEKJD010000323.1:0-3420 GCA_050011415.1 Dissulfurispiraceae bacterium
TGAAGGGGTGCCCACTCAGAACAAAACCCTTATTGAAAAGGGAGTGCTGAAGGGTTTTTTATATAATACCTATACGTCCCGCAAAGAAGGTATCCAATCCACCGGAAATGCTGCTCGAGGCGGAGCCTTGGGACTCCCCGGCGTGGGACCGACCAACCTTTTTACAGAGCCGGCATCGCAGGAGCACGCTCAGGAATTCGGGAAGATTCTGAAGTCCATTGATAAAGGCCTGTATGTAATAGAGACCATGGGCATGCATACGGCAAATCCGGTGTCAGGAGAATTTTCAGTCGGCGTATCAGGGTTATGGATTGAAAAGGGAGTAGCGCTCTACCCTGTAAAAGAGGCTGTTATATCCGGTACCGTATTAGAATTGTTCAGACAAGTCGTCATGGTTGGCAGCGACTTGAGATTTTATGGTAACATAGGGGCTTCAAGTCTTCTGATTGAGGCAATAGATATAAGCGGATAAAATACTGGAGGGCGTTAATGGATTATTTCTTTACAGAAGAACAGCAGATGATCCGTGATCTTGCACGGCAGATAGCCGAGGAAAAAGTCGTTCCGGTCAGAGCTGAACTTGATGAAAAGGGCGAGTATCCCTGGGAAATTATCAGAGTCCTTGCCCAATCGGATATGATCGGACTTTTTATCCCCGAAGAATACGGCGGCATGGGCAAGGGATGCCTTGAACTCTGCCTGGCTGTTGAGGAACTTTCAAGAGTTTGCGTCGGTGTTTCTACAACATATGCGGCAAATGCTCTTGGAACATTTCCTCTTCTTCTTTTCGGTTCCGATGAGCAGAAAAAACAATACCTGCCGGATATTGCTGCAGGCAAGAGGCTGGTCGCGTTTGGACTTACTGAGGCCAATGCCGGCAGCGATGCAGGCGGTATACAGACTACCGCAAAGCTTGAGGGCAATGAATACGTTTTAAACGGGACAAAGCAGTGGATAACTAACGGAGGAGAGGCGGAGATTTACACCATTATCGCCCTTACCGACAAATCAAAAGGTCCGAGAGGGGCTTCTGCATTTGTAGTGGAAAAAGGGACGCCAGGCTTCACTTTCGGCAAGAAGGAGAACAAACTGGGCATCAGGGCCTCTTCAACACGAGAGCTGATTTTCGACAACTGCAGGATCCCGAAAAAAAATATTGTGGCAAAAGAGGGAATGGGGTTTATTGTTGCGATGAAAACTCTTGATCAATCGAGGACAGGTGTGGGCGCCCAGGGCCTTGGCGTGGCACAGGGTGCATTTGAAGAAGCTGTCAAGTTCGCCCGCGAGCGGCACCAGTTCGGACATCCCATCATAAGCTTCCAGGCAATTCAGCATATGCTGGCCGATATGGCGATGCAGATTGAAGCAGCACGCTCACTTGTATATTCTGTTGCCAGGTATGTAGATAGCGGCGCCAAGGATATATCAAAAGAATCCGCAATGGCAAAGACCTATGCCACCGACGTGGGAATGAAAGTGACCATAGACGCCATGCAGGTCATGGGCGGGGCAGGATACATGAAAGAATATCCCCTCGAGAAAATGATGCGTGACGCAAAGATACTCCAGATATACGAGGGCACTAATCAGATACAGAGGAATGTTATAGCTCAAGCCCTGATCAAAGAAGCCGCTCGGGGCCTGTAGAAAGTTTATGACCTGACAGATTCAGGTCATTTTGCCCACCGCGCAAAATTGTATTTTTTCAGAATTTTCCTGAAATCCTTTCTGATCTCTATCCAGACGGGATGAACAAGGCAAGTATCGCTCCGGCTGCAAAGCATACGGTCAAGGGCGCATACATTCATTGCGACCTTGCCTTCGATGGCCTCCACCACATCAAGCAGGCTTATATCAGCCGGCGGCATGGCGAGCTGGAAGCCCCCTTTGACGCCCCGAAATGACTTTACAAGCGAAGCCCGGGACAGTTTCTGCACGATTTTAGCCAGGAAGCTCTTCGGTATCTGCATTTCCCTTGCGATATCTTCGACCATGCTTATTTCTCCCTGTTTGCCTGAAAGGTACAGGATACACCTTATCGCATAATCCGTTTCGCGTGTAATTTCCATTAATCAGTCACCTGTCACGAAATGCCCTTGCTGTTCAGAAAAGGACCGTACTTTTTGTCCATTCCCTTAATATGCACCATAAGCCATTCCTTGAGAAAATTCATCACTTCAACTGTAAGAACAGCCTGACCGGAATGAAACTTACTGCTGAAGTCCTGGACCTGTTTGGTCAACTCGGCATGTTTTGCCTTTTGCTGCTCGTATTCAGGAAAACCGTGTGTCTTCATCAGGTTCTCTTCGGCTGAGAAATGAACACCGACATAATCGGCCAACCCGTTCAGAATTTTTCCTATTGCATCTTTGCCTTTGCCCGACTTCATTGCTTCGTGCAAATCATTAATCATTCCTACAAGTTTTTTATGCTGGTCATCCATCTCCCGCACCTTGACACTATAATCGTCCGACCATTCTATCAATGCCATTTTACCATCCTCCCTATTTATCAGTATCCCAATTCTTCATCCCTTCTATCCGCACGGTAAAATCATCTTTATCAGGATTGATGTTATCCAGTTTCAAATAAATTTGTCAATAATTACGCATTACGGACCCTTAAAATCTGCCGGAACGGATGATGGAAATAATAAGCCAGACGCCAAGGAAAAATGCAAAACCAAAAGCAGAAATGGCAAGGATCGAAAAGCCGAAAATAGTGGGGCCGACCCCGGTTGCATGCATTATGGCGGAACTCAGGATCATGGCGCTCACTATCATGGCAAATGCAATGCGATTGCTTGAGCGGTCCATATCCTTTATAAATTCCGGCAGGTTGACGTGGTACATCTTTACATGTATATCGTCTTTCAGCACTTTCTTGATGATTTCTTTCATCTGCCGTGGAAAAATCGATACAAAATCGCTGAAATCCCCGATATTCTCTTTCGCCCTTTTATAGAACCTGGAGGGACTGGTCCGCTGCTGGATAATTTTGGATGCATACGGCTCTGCAGCCGCGATAAAATTAAACGCGGGATCAAGCTGGCGGGCAATGTTTTCAAGTATCAGCATGGTCTTATCGATCAGGAGCAGCTCGGAAGGGACCTTCAAGTTGTGTTTGATCGCAAGGTGGGTGAGAATGTCCAGATAAAGTGCAAAGTCCAATTCCTGCAAAGTAAGGCCGTAAAGCGGCTCCAGGAAATCGACGAGGTCCGACTTGAACTCTCTTCTGAAGATTTCTATATCGGTGTGCTCGGGAAGTATGCCGAGGGCCATATACTGGTCTATAATACCGTCGAAATCCTTCTGAATGAGCGCAACAAAGGTATTCGCAATAGTTTCCCTCATCTCCTCGGTGACCCTGCCTACAATGCCGAAATCGACAAAAGCAATAGCGCCTGAGGGCATTACAAGA
>JBEKJD010000324.1:0-3375 GCA_050011415.1 Dissulfurispiraceae bacterium
TGGAAGGGTCTTTGTCACCCAGTTTTTTAATCAACACTTTGATATTTTTTGCCACGCAGTCAACCCCCTGACTTATATCAACTCACCTGTATAGGATATATAATACATTAATAAGTATTCAAGGGATATAATTATACCCAAAAAAGGCGATATAATAAAAGTAAAAGAGCATCGACATGGGTAGTGCCGTTTTTCACCTAAAGTCCTCCATAACAGACCGCAGCTTCAAAAGGGCCTTGCCGTGCAGTTGACAGACTCTTGATTCGCTTATATCCAGGACTTTCCCTATTTCCTTCATAGTCAATTCTTCGTAGTAATAAAGGGTCAAAACGAGCCTTTCTTTCTCCGGCAAAGCATCGATAGCGCTGCCGAGAGTTGCCTTTAATTCTTTCAGATTCAGCTGATCAAGGATATCCTTGTCCGCTTTATCGGAAATACACTCCAGAATGTCTAAAGATTCACCTTCTTTATTAGTCATCCCAAGGTCCTCAAGATTGATCATATGCATGGTATTGGCAGAGGATAAGGTCTTGTAAAGCTCCTCAAGAGATATATTCAATTTTTCCGCAACTTCCTCATCGCTGGCGCTGCGGTTAAGTTCCTTTTCAAGTAATGCATAGGTGTGCCTGGCCTCATCCAGCTTTTTTCTTGCATCTTTCGAGGCCCATTGCATGGAACGTACTTCATCAATAATGGCGCCCCTGATCCTGAAATCGGCAAAAGTGCTCAGGCTGGCATTTAAAGAGGGATCATAACGTTCTATTGCCTCCAAAAGCCCTATTATTCCTGCGGACACCAGGTCTTCAACGCTTAATTCCGCCGGAAGATAAAAAGAATATCTGGAAGCATAGTATTTTACTCTGGGCAGGAATTGCTCGACTATTTGCTCCTTTTCTTTTTCTGATGACTTTTTCATATGTTGATTGTTGAGTTAAATTTTCATTGCGCTTTAACGGTCGACGCACTATTCACCCTCAAGGCTTTCTTTAAGAAAAACTGTATATTCCCCTTAACATCGTTCATTGGATTGTCCAGTAGTTTCTTCGCAATAGACACAAGTTTCTTCGTAAAAATACTATTGGGGTACATGGCAATATAACCTTTCTGTGCAATAATAGCATCCTTGACATGCTGCTCATAAGGCAGAAAGCCAATATAATCCACGGACAGGCTGAGAAATTTGTCCGCCACGATTGCCAGCTTTCTGAACGTATCAAAAGCCTCTTTCTCGGAGCGCGCTGTGTTGACAAGTATCCTGAAGCTCTTTTCTCCAAAATCCCTTGATAACACCTTTATCAAGGCATAAGCATCTGCCAGTGACGTCGGCTCGGGCGTGACAATCACAACAGTTTCCTGCGCCCCGCTGCAGAAAAACAGCACATTATCCGAAATACCGGCGCCCGTATCAATCAGGAAAATATCGAACGGCAAATCGAAATTGTCCAATTCGGAAACAAGTTTGAGCCGGCTCTTATCAGATAGTCCAGTCAGCTCTCTGACACCTGAACTGGCGGGCAGAATCATTATCCCCAATGGACCGTTAACGATAATCTCTTTGATTGTCTTTTCACCTGACAGGACGTGTTTAAGATTGAATTTCGGAGCTATGCCGAACAAAACATCGATATTGCTCAATCCAAGGTCGGCATCAAGGATAAGCACTTTTTTATTCAAACTCGCATAAAACAGAGCAAGGTTTGCAACAAAGTTGGTCTTCCCCACTCCGCCTTTTCCGCTGGAAACCGCCACAATACGAGGTCCTGAGTTAGTCATTATATTCCTCCAATAATCAGGCCGGCAAGAAAATCCTGTGTGGGGACCCTGATGTCGTCCGGCACGCCTGGCCCGGTAGTTATAAATGAAAGAGGCCGGCTTGTAAGCATGGAAATGTTGTAGAGACTGCCGTAATGGGTCGCCATATCAAGCTTTGTAAATCCGATTGAATCGATCATATCCATCTTACAGTTCTGCCATGTCTTAAGCGCCGAAGACACGTTCATAGCTGAATCTATAAGAAAGCATTTCTTAACAGGGAACCCCGAAGGGAATATATCTTTAATATCCTCCAGGACATTATTGATTTCAGTACCGGGTGTGTCTATCAGCATCGGTCCCCTCCTCATTTCCTTATATAGTATTTTCGGCAGGTCGCTCACTCTTCTCACCACCCTGAAAGGACATTTCAACTGCTGCGAGAGCTCTTTCATGCTCGCAACAGCGCCGATCCTGTCAGCATCGAGAGATATGAGGTTGACAGCCTTCCTTTTCGATGCAAACATATGCGCAACTTTGGAAACAGTCGTAGTTTTACCCACTCCCGGAGGTCCAAGAAATATGAGCCCGCTTTCTTCAGCAGGCAGAAGCCCCTGTATTTTCAGGTCGCCCTTTATGCTGTTCTTCAGGCTGTCGAGTGTTTCCGTAGATCTTTCAAGCAACATCATGGCGAACTGGGTGTCAACCCCCTGCCTCAGGAGCAGATTAAAAAGTCCCTTCTTGTCCTTTCCCACTCTGAGCGTCGGTACGATCGGCCGCAGCGTCTCTTTGAGATAACAGACCTCCTCTCTCAGCCCTTTTATCTCTTTCAACAGGTCACCCATTTCAGAAGAAACCGCTTTTTCAGCGCGATCAGAAGACGCGCCGTCGGTTTCGTCAAGAGCGACAGTCACTTCCACTGCCTCTTTGTTAAGCATTCCGAACGGGCCTGTTTTTATGGATTTACTCGACAATATTATTGCGTCAGACCCGAGTTCTTTTTTTACTGTCTCTAATGCTTCCTTAAAGCTGCCACCGACGAATTTCTTTATTCGCATCCCCACCTCCCTTTATAGTACCTCCATAACGTACAACTCTGTACTATGTTTTTTTATTCCAACTTCAGCGTTCCAATCGAAAATATTTGTGTGTTAGCCTTGATCTCGCCGTGAGATACAACCATAATGCTGGCCGAAATCTTTTCAGCCAGCTTCTTAAGAAACCTTCTGACCGAAGGCGAACAGAGCACGACCGGGTTATAGCCTTTGCGGACACCGTCCTCAAAATTCAGTTTCAGGTTCTTGCTGATGCTTTCAGAGGTCACAGGATCCAGGGCCAGATAGGACCCCTGAGGCGTTGTCTGGACAGCTTCTATTATCTTCCGCTCAACTTTCGGGTCCACTATAATGACCGATATCGAGCCGTCGGCCCCCTGTAATTGCTTTGTTATGCTCCTGGCGAGCGCCTGCCTGACATACTCAGTCAGCATTTCCGGATCTTTGGTAACACCTGCATAGTCTGAAAGCGTTTCAAGTATAGTTTGAAGATCTCTTATGGAAATTCTTTCTCTCAAAAGATTTTGCAGCACTTTCAGGACACTGCTCAAGTTCAGAACACCGGGGA
>JBEKJD010000325.1:0-3372 GCA_050011415.1 Dissulfurispiraceae bacterium
TCATGTCCCGGACCATAGACGACTTCAGGAACTTTTTCAGACCTGACAAGGAAAAAACATTATTCAACCTGAAGGAAGTGTTGAGCATGACCCTCTCTTTTGTCGGGGACAGTTTCAAGAACAACAATATCAAAATAGAGCTGGAAGCACAGGGAGCTTTAGAGATAGAGGGCTATCCTAATGAGTATTCCCATGTCTTTCTGAACATTCTTGCGAATGCGAAAGATATCATTTTGGAAAGGCATATAGAGTCCCCGAATGTTATAATAAAGGCATTTGGTGAAAATGGCAGGGCTGTCGTTACAGTAACAGACAACGCCGGTGGGATAGAAGAGGCTTTTCTGGACAAGATTTTTGATCCTTATTTTACGACAAAGATGCAGGGCGAGGGTACCGGTTTGGGCCTGTACATGTCCAAGATGATAATAGAAAAAAATATGGGCGGCAAACTGACTGTCAGGAATATAGGCAGCGGAGCAGAGTTCAGGATAGAGGTGTGAAGTGAAAGACACGCGGGACAGGAAACTCGATATCTCGGTCCTATTTGTAGAAGATGAAATAATTACAAGGGACAAGATAACCAGCATGCTTGGACGGGAAGTCAGGGACTTGTATCTGGCCGAAAACGGACTGGAAGGTCTTAAGTTATTTAAAAGCCACAGACCTGATGTGATTATAACCGATGTCAAAATGCCTGTCATGGATGGACTGGAAATGGCGCGGGCCATAAAGGCAGTGGACAGCAGCGTACCGATTATAGTCATAACAGCTCACGGCGAGGCAGGTTTCCTGATGAGTGCCATAGAGATAGGGATAGACAGCTATATGCTGAAGCCCCTCGACATGTCCAGGCTGGGCGATAAGTTGAAGACAATTTCGTCAAATATCCATTTGGCCGAAGAACTCCGGCTGAAAAACAGGCTTCTTGAGGAGTATAAAAAGGCGGTCGATGAAAGCAATATAGTCTGCAAAACGGACCACAATGGAATAATAGTGTACGTGAACGATGCGTTGTGCATAGCATTGGGATACAGCAAGAAGGAACTCGCCGGAAAATCATTTGACTACTTACTGCATTCGAATATACAGGAAAGTGTGCTGAGAAGCCTGGAGCGCACCATCCGGTCAAAGAAGATTTGGAAAGGGATCATGGAGTACAGGAAAAAAGACGGGAACAGCTATTTTGCCGACCTTACCACAGTGCCGTTGCTCGACAACGATAATAATATCATGGAATTTATTTATATAGGCCACAATGTCAGCGAACTTGTCGACTTTACAAAATGGTTGAAACAGTTATCGAACACTGATAATCTCACTCAGATATTCAACAGGATGGCGTTTAACGACTTCATTGAAGCAGAGACAATGAGGGCCAAGAGATACAAAACAGAGCTGTCTATCTTGATCTTTGACATCGATCATTTTAAGAACATCAACGATACCCACGGGCATCTGGTCGGTGATGAGGTGCTGAGAACATTGGCGAAGCTCGTCACAAAAACAATAAGGACTATTGACATTTTTGCCAGGTGGGGCGGCGAAGAGTTTGTTATTCTGACTCCTGAAACCGGTATCCAGGCAGCCAAAGACCTGGCTGAAAGGATCAGGATAGAAGTCGGTGAGCACAATTTCGACATTGCAGAGAAAATTACCGTGAGCTTTGGGGTAACATCTCTCATGGACAGTGATCAGACAGATACATTCATCAAAAGGGCCGACGACGCATTATATACCGCAAAAAAGGAAGGCAGGAACAGGGTGGTTGCCGGATAAAATAAAGGGGCAGCAACATGCTTCAGGTAAATAATAACAACGGGGATTAACTTATGGAAAGACTCAGGGTATTGTTGGTCGATGACGTTGCGGATATGCGCAAATTCATCAAAAACGCTCTCCAAAGAACTTTTATTGATTGTGACGTGGATGAAGCATCTGATGGGATCGATGCCAGGACTCATATGGAGACGCTGCAATATGACCTTGTTTTATGCGACTGGGGCCTGCCGGGACTCACTGGCGAAGACCTGCTGAAGTGGGTGAGGGACGACGAGAAGCACAGGGAGGTCCCGTTCATAATAATAACCGGGTACAGAGACAGGGAGCGTGTTTTGAGGGCCATGGAGTTTGGCGTGACAGATTACATAGTCAAGCCGATCTCAATAGATACATTGATAAAAAAGGTACGGGAAGCCAACAAGAATTTTAGCGGTAAAAAAGCAAAAAGCTGAAAGTATTTTTCCATGTTGCTTACTGACCATATGGTTTAACATGGCCTCCCCCTGCGCATTGCAGACACAATATCAAATCTTCCGCGAAACAGCTCACTTGCAAGAATAACCGGCTCTCCAAATTTCAATCTCCCCCATCTTTTTTTATAAGGTATGCATACAAATACACTTTCAGAACATGTCGATCCGGAAACAATAATAGCTCCCTTCCTGTCAATCCTCCTGTTTTCCGGCACAGAAGGAGTTTCCCCGGCAGTCAGAAAAACCATGGCTTCAACACCCTGCCACCTGGAAACCGTGTTTGCATACTCCAGCACCTTTGCCTTTTCCTCGGAGTTTTTAATAGGACAGTCCCTCCATTCAACCTCACCCGAGGAGCGGATAACAAACAGTACCGGCGTGAAATCGGTGGGTTCCAGCATATTCGCCGTTACATCAGCGGCCAGCCTGTACATATGTTGCAGAAGTTCTTCTCTTGTCATTTGCCTGCCCTTGGCCCAACCCTTCCGTGCAAGGTTTTCTTCGAATCCGTCCGGCAGCTATGCCATATAGTGCATTATAACCCAATTTTTTACAAGACCGGCATATTTAAGTTATTATATTCAAATGCCCAGAACTGACAGAGAGGCCCTTATTGCCGGAATTGAGCAGCACCAACTTATGGCAGCGGTACGCACTGATACCCCGGAGAAAGCCCTAAACGCTGCAGGGGCGTGTATTGACGGCGGTTTCAGGTTTGTGGAAATCACCTTCTCCGTGCCGGGAGTTGAAGGGGTAATACAGGAGCTCAGCCGAAGAAAAGATGCAGTAATCGGCGCAGGCACCGTCCTCAGCGTCAGTGATGCGAAACGTGCGCTGAAGGCTGGTGCAGAGTACATTGTCAGCCCGAATGTGGAAGAACAGGTAATCAGGTTTACGAAGAAGGAGGGGGTCGTTTCCATCCCCGGCGCATGTACCCCCACCGAGATTTACAGGGCCTATAAGGCCGGCGGCGATATTATCAAGCTATTTCCTTTTGTTGAGATCGGCGGCCTCGATTTTCTGAAAGCGATCAGGGGTCCGTACCCTTTTATAAAATATATGCTCTGCGGAGGCGTAAACTCCGAAAATTTCGAGATGTATCTCGAAGTCAGGTCTTCCG
>JBEKJD010000326.1:0-3300 GCA_050011415.1 Dissulfurispiraceae bacterium
CCCGGATCTGTTTTGGTCGAAATATCTTCAGAAAAGAAAGCGTAAAGAAGATTACAATACCACCAAGATTGTTGATTACTTTCATTGTCCTTTTGCCGAGGAAATGAAAGAAAGGCAGGAAGGCACTGTCTTTTATCGTCGAGTCCATCTCCATTGCCCTTATTTCTCTCCGGCAGCTGCAAAAAGCGGGAAAAGCTTATCGTAGGTGTCGAGTATATGCTCCGGGATCACCCGTATCTCGCCGGTGACTGTCATGAAGTTCGAATCTCCTGCCCAGCGGGGTACTATATGCATATGCAGGTGCTCCTCTATTCCAGCGCCGGCAGCCTCTCCGATATTAATGCCGACATTAAAGCCCTCAGGATGAAAAGCCTTTGTCAGGCAATCAATTGAAAGCTTTGCAAGTTTCATAATACCGGTCGTGTCGGCGTCAGAGAGATTATCAAAGGATGAGGTATGGACATACGGGACCACCATAAGATGCCCATTGTTATAAGGATATTTATTCATGATCACGTATGAAAGCTTGCCCCTGTATAGTATAAGGTTCTCCCTGTCCTTATCTTCCGCCCTCTTTACACAAAACACGCATTCGGGATCTTTCGGCCCAAGGATATACTCCATTCTCCACGGCGCCCAGAGTGCTTTCACGTGCCGCTATCCAGTGTTTCAAGTTTTTTGATTACCGATTGGGCATCCTCCCATGTCAGCCATTTATCACGCGGATTCCTGAGCAGGTAAGCAGGATGAAAGGTGGGCATGACAGGGATCCCGTTATACTCTCCGAATTTCCCCCGTATTCTTGTTATGGAGAACTTGGGTATCGGCGCCGATATACCCAAAAGTTTGTGGGCAGCCACCTTTCCGAGAGAAACAATAACCTGCGGGGCTATAATGCCGATCTGCTGTTCGAGAAAAGGGAAGCAAGTCGCAATCTCATCTTCCTGGGGGTCGCGGTTCATCGGCGGCCTGCACTTTACGATATTGGCAATATATACGTCTTCGCGTTTCAAACCCATTTTTTCAATGAGCCTGGTAAGCAGTTGTCCTGCGTCCCCGACAAAGGGCCTGCCCTGCAAATCCTCTTCCCTGCCGGGTCCCTCGCCGATAAACATAATACGGGCCTTCACACTACCCTCGCCGAAAACAATTTTTGTTCTGCCCTGGGATAGTTTGCACCGCCGGCAATCGCCAATAAGTTCACGCAATGATTCGAGCGGGCCTTCTTTTGGTAATTTCTGTGACACCTTACCTGATTCTTCAGAATCAGGTAAGGTGTCACAGAAATTATACAGCGGCAGTCGCTCAAACCCCAGTTCTCCATAAAACTCAACCAGCATTCTCAAACTCTTCAACATCGAATGCTCCTTATACAAATTATAGGCTTTGTAAGAAGTCCATAGGCAAGGCGCGCAAGTTCTGCGGAATGAGGCGTACTTGATGTACGCCGCATCGGGGTCCCCGGCAAGTCGCAGACTTGCCGGGGTGCGAGTGACGAAGAAAGCAGCGCAACGCCGCATATGGATTTCTTACAAAGCCTATCTTTCACCCCATTTCAATTTCGTCCTTAATATATGAAAGTAGTCCCGCTCGCCCGGAATCAGAAGCCTGGTAGTAAATGATGCCTTCATTATCTCCACAGTGTCATCACGCTGCAGTGGAAAACCGATCTGGCCGTCGAGTGTGAGAAAGACATCTTCGCCGGCTGCTCTGAGAGTCACCACAATAGTAACGCCATCGGGCAGGACAATCGGCCGGTTCGTCAGAGTATGAGGGCATATGGGAGTTAGAATAATGCTGTTGAGTGTAGGATATAGTATAGGTCCCCCGGCAGCAAGTGAGTATGCAGTAGACCCTGTAGGTGTGGATATAATAAGTCCGTCGGCCCTGAAAGTGGTCACGTATCTGCTATCAACATATGTTTCCAGTTCTATGATCCTTGCGAGCGCCCCTTTATTTATAACCACATCGTTGAGCACTGTAAAATCGGCTACGGTATTATTGTTACGGTAGACCCTGGCTGTGAGCATGATCCGCTCCTCCAGAGAATACTTGCCGGACAGAATCTTGTCGATAACATCAAACAGCTCATCCCTGTTCACCTCGGTAATAAAGCCGAGTCCTCCAAGATTGACTCCGAGTATCGGCACTCCTCTGGCGCCAATAAGCCTCGCGACGCCGAGCATGGTCCCGTCCCCGCCAAAGACAATTACCATATCGACAAGCGAGGGTATCTGTGCTCTCGAATATCCTTCTGTCCCGAGCAGCGCCGCCGTTTCTTCATCGATAAGCACTTCATAGCCCTTGTTTCCGAGCCAGGGGAGAAGCTGCTTCAGTATCTCAGCAGGCTCCGCCCTGCCGGTTTTACATATGATCCCTATCTTGTTCACCTATACCTCGCCACCCGCCATAAGCGCCTCACGGTCAACTCCATCTATTATGATTTCCCTTTCCTGCTCCGAAAGATGCTTAATGTGTACTTTAACAGCGTTGTCAGGAACTCCTGAAAGCCTTTCGGCCCATTCTATGACCGCAATGCCCCCTGTATCAATATATTCCCATATCCCAACTGCATCAACGGCCTCCGGTCTTTCCAGCCGGTACAGGTCTATATGATAAAAAGGAGGCTCTGTTTCATACTCCGCAACCATTACGAAACTGGCGCTGCCCACATCTCGCCCGGAAATACCGAACGCAGAGGCAATCCCTTTTATCAGCGTTGTCTTGCCGGTCCCGAGATCGCCGTAAAGCATCACTGTCTTTGTCCGCGCAGAGGATTTCAAAAAAGTTCCGAGCTTAAAGCCTATATGCTCAGTCTCTCCGGGCGACCCGGTAATAATTCGCACTGAAAAGCATTCTGTTTCCATTGACAATACACCGCCGCTCGAATGCAACCGTATTTAAGAACTGAAGTACTGAGCTACCTTGCGATCCCCTTAATGAGATCCATCTTCCCTATGATGCCGGTGATTTTGCCTCCGGATAAGACTGGTATAAGATACGCCTTTTTTTCAGACATGATCGTGGCGATCTCCTCGACAGTATTCTCTTCAGTAACAGTGACCGCATCCTTAACAAATATATCATTAACAGTAACAGCAGCCATTCTCTTGAGCTCTCTTTCAATTGTCGCAGGACTCTCGAGCATTATATAAGCATCGAAAATCCTCATGATCGTAGGAATGTGCAAACGCTTGTTCTTGCTGATCAGATCATTTTCTGTGACTATGCCTATTAAAGCGCCTTCATCGTTTACCACAGGGGCGCCGCTGATATTATGGTCAATCAAAATATGGGCCA
>JBEKJD010000327.1:0-3278 GCA_050011415.1 Dissulfurispiraceae bacterium
ATTACCCGAATCCAGCGATAAGAAGACCACTCTTCTGCTCAGGTGCTCAGTGTTGACCGTTCTAAGCTCATTTTGCTACAGCCGTGAAACTCACCCCTTCGGGGCTCAAACAGTCACGGCTGTTTAACGCGCCTTTTCGCTAAGAACGGTTACCAACACTGAGCAATTCGCCAGAGTGTTCTCCTTATCGTAGGATTCGGGTATTCTATAAATATGACAAGTATCAAAATTTATTAACTCTATCCTGTATGTTAGCGGCAAAGCTTTAAATATTTCAAGTTTGCCGCCTTCCTTAAAAAAGGCAGGGTATGGTACAATTTTCGCATGAAAAGCACAATCGGTTTTATAATTTTTGTGCTGGTTACGGTCGGATTGCTGTTTTCCATTTCAGGCAAGCGTTATCCGCGCATTCCCGACGATATCATTCACAGGAATGTACAACTCAACTCCACTGCGCCATGCATGGAATGTCACGGCGCGGGCAGGAATGCTGCGCTCAAAGAGACCCATCCTCCCAAATTCGAATGTTTTAAATGCCATAAGTCCCGGAGAGTCCGGAGGTCATAGCAGGCTTCCCAACAGTTCCATCAAGTCGGTAATCCTTATCTGTTTGTCATGCCCCTGCAGCGCCTCATGCATTTTTGCATAACACGCAGGACAGTTAAGGATGAGTCTGTCCGCACCTTTTTCCACTGCCTCGTCTATCGTGAGCCTGCCCATCGCTATGGCATTATCGTGGAAAACCTTTCGTGCAGCGCCTCCGGCTCCGCAGCACCGTGAGTTAAGACCGTGCTTTTCAAATTCAATCAGATCAGCGCCGGGTATGCTCCTGATTATCGACCTCGGTTCTTCTATTATCCCGACGCCACGGCTCAGATAGCACGGATCATGATAAATGAGACGTTCCCTAAGCTCCCCTTTTATAGTGAGTTTCCTGTTTTTGAGAGCATCAACTGCAAACTGGGTGATATGCCGTATCCTGAAAGGCAGCTCTTGTCCATAAAAGAGCGGCCAATCGCGAGACATAATATTCACGCAACAGGGACAGGAACAGACAAGGACTTTTACTCCTTTGGCCTTGTAGGCGCTGACAAGCCTCTTCGTAAGATCTTCGAGCATATCATGCTGCCCGGTGATGAAAAGCGGGAATCCGCAGCACACTTCGTCTTCCGGTGAGAGCATGGTGAAAGGTTCACCTGTGGCACCCAGAACAACGCCATCCCCTTTCACCATGGGTTGCGCCTCATAAGCTCCGGTGCAACCGGCATAATATCCGATATCGGCCTTTTCAGATACACGGACATTATCGGGAAACCACGGGCTGAACCTCTCCAGGGCCGGTTTATCATAGGGATTCCCCGTTCTCTCTATTGCCCCGGGAAGGTTTGCCTGCGGTCCAATAGGACCAAGTCCCCTTTTGACCATTTCCTTCCTCAGCATAGGCCAGAGTCTTTGTGTGAAGATACCCACAGAGCAGTTCTGACCACATGCGCCGCATACAGTGCATTCATAAACAGCCTTCACAAACTCCTCAAGAAGTTCGCGGTCTATGTCCCTCGGGCCGAAGATCCTTGCTTTGAGCCCGCTGGTAGCCTTTATAAATTCCCTGAATAGCCGGATCTTTTCCGGAGGCGAAATGGAAGGGTTGCCCGTAACTTCCTGCACAGGACAACATTTAAGACATTCTCCGCACATAGTGCAGGCGTCGAGTTCTATCAGTTGACTCAGGGACAGGCATTGTGTGAAACAATCAGCCAATTTCGTTCTCCTTAGGCGGCACTATGCATAGGAAACCGAGGGCTTCATCGCCGGCAGGGATCAACTGGTGCACTTCGTTGGGGCTTATATAGACAGCATCCCTGGGCCCGACCTCGACTTCCACACTTCCAAGCAGCACGCGGGCCCTGCCGTGAAGTATAAAAATGCCATGGTCATGGGGGTGGTTTTCGAGGGCGGTCCAGCCACCCGGCTCTACCCGGAAATACCGGATGATGAACTGCTGTGCGCCGTCGGCTTTCCCGATCAGCACTTTGCCGTCAGCGCCCTTAGTGTTCGGTTTTATGTAACCCCGCGGGATGGCGCCCTCCCAGTTAAAATTGTTGTCTGCTCCAGTGAAACGATGAACAACACTCATTTTTTCCTCCATATAAAAACCAGGTTATAGGCTATAGGCTATAGGCTATAGGCTATAGGTTATAGGCTATAGATTTATTTTTATTACATGACCCATCACCCATGACCTATTACCTATCCTTTTACCTTTTCGCAAAAGTATCTCGCATTGTCTTCGAGGTCATCAGAGCGCGAATATAGGGAGCCCCCGATCAGCAGAATGATATCTTTGCCGTAAAATTGCACGATCTCGGGGATATCCTCGAGATCCATGCCTCCCGCAGGCACGGGGAAAGACGGTCTTATATTATGGAGCTTCCCGGTAAGCGAGCGGGCTATTGAAAAACATGTCTCTTTGGTAAAAGAAAACCTGCCGCCGTAATTGGGGTAGACAGAACTGTCGATCCCTATAAGCCTGAATATCTTCCCGATGACAAGCTCAGGCGCCAAGCCGCTGTCGGCGCCCGTATAAAAGATGCCGGTGAAGGAAGGATGAGACATGATAGGTTTGTCGATCCCTTCGTTCTCAGCCAGGTATCTCACACAATCAAGGCCGGTAAGAAAAGGCGAGACCAACAGGCCGCCTGCCTTCGTCTTTACCGCAAACTCTGCGTTTCTCATGATTCTGTCGAAACGGTCCGTTACATTAGGGAAATATAATGTCCTTTTCCCTGTTTTTTGCTGCGCCTCTTCGACAGCCTGCACGCACTTTGTTACCCTTTCTTCGAACCTGCAGAATGGGAAGTCGACCAGGCCGTGGTCATCTTTGATAATATCGACCCCTCCAAGCGCGAACCTGTAACATATCTCTGCCAATCCTTCCGCAGACGTACCCATCGGCTTTAATGCAGTTGCCACAAGCGGCCTCTCAAAGACGCCGAGCAGCCTTCTGATTCCGTCAATCCCAAACTTGGGGCCCTTGAAGGGAAGAATAAATCCCTCCCCAAAATCTGCATCCATGACCTTGATGCCGGGCTTGAAAGAAATGTTCCCGTAAAGCAGGTTGAGAAACTGTGGAATCTCATAGTTAGACGCTGACGCAGGATAGGCTATCTTGACGATAAAGCGCCCTGTGCCCTCGCTTTCCGCTTCATGAATCGAGATTACCCTGCCGACAATGTCTTTAAGTATCCTGTCGTCTCTTAGCGCCGCTCCGGGCAGTTCGA
>JBEKJD010000328.1:0-3267 GCA_050011415.1 Dissulfurispiraceae bacterium
AATAATTTCGCGCCCCGGCAGCAACAAATCCAATCACGCTGACACTATAAGTATCACAAAGGTGTGAAATAAATAGAATAAAAAAAATAGAGAATATCCCGAACAAACAGGAGACATAACATGAAGGTAATGGGATTTAATGGAAGTCCAAGGAAAAAATGGAATACTGCAACCCTGCTGACCAAGGTTCTTGAAGGTGCAGCCTCACAAGGAGCGGAAACAGAACTGATTCATCTCTATGACCTTGACTTCAAAGGATGCATAAGCTGCTTTGCCTGTAAAACCAAGGGTGGTAAAAGTTACGGCAGGTGTGCTGTGCAGGACGACCTGGCGCCGGTATTCAGGAAGATTGAAACAGCCGATGCCATCATCTTGGGATCTCCTATTTATCTCGGCGATGTTTCCGGGGAGATGAGGTCATTTATGGAGCGTCTGATGTTCCAGTATCTGACTTACACTGATCCGCCGCAGTCGCTTTTCCCCAAAAATATTAATACAGGATTTATCTATACGATGAACAGTAATGAAGAACAGATGAAAGAACGCGGCTATCTTCCGCTTTTCATTAATAATGAAATGTACCTCAAGATGTTATTTGGCGCTTCTGAATATATCTATAGCTGTGACACCTATCAATTTGACGATTATTCAAAGGTGCTTTCCACCCGCTTTGACCCTGATAAAAAAGCAAGAAGGCGGCGGGAAGTATTTCCTGTTGATTGCGACAGAGCCTTTCAAATGGGTGCGAGATTTTCCGGCTGGCAGACCGCTGTAAAATAAATGTCCAAAGTGAAAGCTGTGAGATACAAAGGATCGGGGCCTCAAGAATTTTGGCGCGCTTTAATGCGGCCTGCTTTGATTAAAACTGAGCTTTCAAAAACTCCGAGATATGCATATGCTGTATCCCTTTTTCGTTTCTGCCAAGAAGTTTGTCCATAGATGTAACAACCTTTGGGTAGTTGTCCGGAATGTTCAACAGGTTGCCAAATTCCCTCTCCATCGCTTTCTTGTCCGGAATAAGATAGGCAACTTGCACATACAGCTTCTCGCCCTTCCTTTCACATACAAAATCCACTTCTTTAGCCCCTATCTTTCCGACCGTTATCGTGTAGCCCCTCACCCTAAGATGCATATAGACCATATTCTCCAGCACCTTATTTATATCAGAGGGTCGATAGCCCACTAGGGCATTTCTGAGCCCACAGTCCTGGAAATAATACTTCTCATTGATTTCAAAAATACGCTTGCCGCCTATTTCAGAGCGGCGTACTTTATACAAAAGGAATGCATTGACTATAAAAGAGAGGTAGTTAATGACCACATTCGGCGATATATTGATCTTTTGTGACTTGAGGAAATCGCTGATTTTTTTTGCGGATACAAGACTGCCGACATTATCCGCCGCATACTCTACCAGACGCTCAAGAAATGCAATATTTCTGATATTATAACGAGCAACCACGTCCTTGAAAAGTATGGTGTTGTTTATACCCCTGAGATAATCATAAACCACAGAGTCGTTGAGATCGAGATTAACCAAGTAAGGGAGTCCACCATATCTCATATAGTTCAGCAAGGATTCATCGGAATCTACAAGCTTGTGGAAGACCAGAAACTCCGGATAAGACAGGCTGCACACTTCTATTTCAACATACCTGCCGGACAAATAGGTCGCAAGCTCTCCTGAAAGCAGGTCAGCATTACTTCCGGTGCAATAAATGTCATAACGGCCTTGTGCCTGAAGATCTCTTAGCGCTTTTTCAAACTGGTAAATGTCCTGAATTTCATCTATAAGAACAGCGGTTTTCTTTTTGCCCTTCTCTGCATTTCTGACATGCTGCAATAGATCCTTATAATTTCTGATAGCCTCAAACTCATGCAGTTCTTTATTAACGTATATGATATGTTCTCTATTAAAACCCAGTGCGCCAAGTTCTTCAATTATCTGGAGCAGGAGATAGCTTTTTCCAACTCTGCGCTGACCTACAAGTACCTTAATAACATCCTTATTCACAAAAGGGTGTATCCTGTCGATATACAACGGCCTTTTGATATATTGTTTAATCATAACTAAAACTTATGCCTCCTTCATGACTTATTTTAATTATGATTAAAACATGTGAGATTGTCAATAAAGCAGAAAGGATAAAGTTTACTGATTTCCATATTTGTTCCGACCATCAAGACGACCGAGCGCTATATCCACCACTACCCTGCGGATCTGAGGCCCTGCATGAAGTCTCTTGACGACTATTATAGTCACAATTTGGTCACAGCTGATGGAGCAGCAGTTGCAGAATAGTCAAAAATTCTTTATTATCAACCATGGGAGTGCATAGGGTTCTGGTGTCCCTCCTGGACTTCAAATCCAGTGTTGCCGGCCACAAACCGGCAGGGTGGGTTCGATTCCCACACGCTCCCGCCAAGTTTCAATGAGTTAGCTTTCATCGTGGTAGCCCTTGTATAAGACCTTAACCACAATCTTTCTAACAGGCTCCACCTTCTGGAATATGCACCCCGGCTGATGGGCGTCCTGTGGGAAAAAAATTGAAAAAGTTCCGGGGACCATGACAATAGAAGTTATAGTATCTGCCGGTTGGTAGAAAATTACATCTTTTTCTTCGGAGTAAGGAGTTGACCCGGAAAGACCGGCCACCGGAACCCAACCGATTACTTCCCTGCCCGATAGGATGTACTGAATATCAACATATTTTTTGTGGCTTTCGATCTTCTTATTCGCAGGACTTTCGGTAATATAACTTTGAACTATAGCGAATATCTCCTGTCCCTTAATTTCATGGCGGCCATCTGTCTCGTTCTCATTGAAGTTCTTTATAAAGTTAATTCCATCATGGAGACCTGATTCCTTTGTAAAATACAAACCCCAGTTGCCAATCTTATCTACAATCACATGTCACCCCGCTTTCTTTTAATTGTTCCTCCATATTATTTCCCTGCTTGGCCCTCTATTTCTTCCTGATGCTTCACCAGTCCTGCAAGTCTCACCCCGACAAGCCTGACTTTCTTTTTCTTCAAGTCAAAATTACCAAGACAGTAGAACGCAGCCTTTCTTATTAATTCCAGATTACTAATGGGTTCCTTCAAGGTTGTTGCACGGGTATGAGTCTTGAAGTCATCGAACCGTATCTTTACTGTCACATTCTTGCATATATACTCCCTCTCACGCAACTCCGTCACTGTTACTTTTGTCAGTTCCGCCAAGTTCTTTGCGATAGTCTGCCAGTTATCGGTATCAGTCTGAAATGT
>JBEKJD010000329.1:0-3218 GCA_050011415.1 Dissulfurispiraceae bacterium
TCTCCTTTCATGATCCGCAAGACCTTTGAACTCCCCGTTGTCAAAGAACTATAGAAATTATAACACATGGTTTTCCCCCAAAACTTCTTTTTTAGCAAATTCAACAATAGTGTCCACATAAGAAAGCGTGCCTGGCATTTTATGCGGTTTTCTTCCCTTCCTCTTTCGGCGGCGCAACGGCATCACAGGTATAACAGCGCTTTCTTGTAGCCACCGCATCACGTCCGTTTCCCTGAAACGGACAAGCTTGCCAACGTGAACAAAAGGAATTCTCCGCTGGTGTGTCCATTTGTAAATGGTGGAGACCTCGACCCCCAACTTGTCTGAGAGTTCTTTTATATCCATAAACTTTTCCATGTTAATATTAATTTCTTGATTGACTGAAGGAGATTATCACCGGCCATAAAATAAAAACCGCAAGGCCACACCCTTTTAGGATGCGAACCTTGCGGTAATGCGGTAGAAACTTAAGCTGCTATACCGTGTTCAGCAATCACTTTAAGGTAGTCGCCTCTTGTTTTTACTCCCGGGAGAACCTTTGTCAGATCCTCGTCGGCGAGGCCCTTTTCCTTGAGCTTTTTCTTAAGCCCGATAATTTCTTTTGCACCGACCGGCTTTGAATCTTCGCTGTTTGTCGAAGTGCCAGCAGATTGTTTTCCCTCTGCCTTGCCGCTTGATTCTTCCGCCGCGCCTTTGGTCTGGTCGCCTTCCATCTTATTGCCGGTATCCTGAGCGCCCGAAGACTGACCTGCACCCGCTGATACCGCTTCGTTAGCTTTCTTCTTTGCAGTTGCCTCCTGCAAGAGACCATTAATGTCCTCAATAGTCATAGCCTCATTGATCTTTTTGGCCGCTTCACCCTCAGTGAAACCTGCCCCGACGAGTGCCGTTTTTGCTTTGATTTTTACCTGGGCGCTGATGGCCGTCCCCGCGTTACTGCCTGCGCCCTTCCCTACATTAGAGATTGTGCCGGCCTGCGCGGGCTTTTGGGACCCGGCATCCTGTACAGCAAAAGCTTTTCCATTGTTGGCTACTTCTGTCGCAGATGACACTTCTTCATAAGAAGCAATCCCGCAACCGAATACTCCATATCCAAGGAATCCGAGAGCCCTGCCGAGAGCACTGGTCTCAGCATTCGCGTAAGGGTTAGTTTTATCAACATTGCCGATTGTCCCGACTTCTATAGTTCCAGTCGCCGTACCCCGAATTTCAGATTCTATTGCTATTCTACAGAGCTGCGTTTTGCCGTCCGGGGCCATCATAAATTCAGCCGGCTTAAATACAATCTTCTTTCCGGCCTCCTGGTGCTCCTCTCTCGCTTCGATTACGCGACCGACAACAACCATGTAAGGCGTTTCTATTTCGACAAAAGAAGGATTATCCCTCGTACCGATATTCTTCTTTTGCGACAAGACCTTTATAAAACTGGCATATTTACCGGCCTGCTTAATCGCCTGTGCAACTATCGCCTTGCTTTCTTCCTGCATTTTTGCTGCCTTTTCCGGAAGAGTCATGCTAAAAACCTCCTTTGATAAAATTGATAACTACAACACCTTTATCGGGCCCGACACAAACGCTCCGTCAACGTCAACAGAGTGTTCAGGCCCCTTGTCTGAAATTACTACCTGCTTACCTTTGAGTCCTGAAAACTGGAGTGTCGTACCGGGCAGAAAAAGCTTGCGGTAGATTTTTCCGTTGCCCTCGAATACGGGCTGAAATAAATGGGATACAGTTTCAAGAAAAGGCAAATATAGCCACCCTTTCCGGTCAGCAGGAATGCCATTCTCATATACCAGCGTATCCCTGGTCTGTTTGAAAACCACGTTTGCCGGCGCTCTTTGCGTTCGGACCTGTAGTTCCGAGAGACACTGGAACGCCATCTCCAGCAATTCGTCAGTGCTTTTTGCAGAGATATTCATACCGCTCCTTCCTTCTTAAGCTGCCGGGCGTTTGCAGAACGTAGGCGTGCCGAGTAGCAGCGCTGCTTTCTTGTTCCTCTTTATTGCCGCACCAATCCTCCGTAAATGCAGGTCAACTGTACAAGCAACACCGCTATCTGCAGCAAGACATTTCTCCCGCCACAGGCCGCAATTATCACAGCTCTTTCCATATGGTTTGCCGCCATTATCATCTGATGGCATGAGCCACCTCCGCTATTTTCTGAAAATAAAAAAACCCCTTCAGGACGTACCAAAGGCACGACCCGAAGGGGCTATGAGTTGCTAATAGATATTATATTTTGAGGAATTACGGGAATGAGCGTAATAGTGTTACTTTACCCTGCTTTTGTCGTCCGTGACATTTTGAACTTCTAATTTACTGATGACAAAAGCTGTTTCCAATGCTAAAAGCACTCGTTATTATTCTTTTGAGGGGCTTAAGGGCAGGACTATCTCCTCGACATATGCTCCAACTCCAAATCAGCGACAATGCCGACATCTGGTTCTTGGGACTCAAGACACTCTTTGCGGAAAAATGCCAGAGACGAACAGATTGTTTTCGGGTACAGGAGGAAACGGCATTTTGGAAAAGTATAAAATGGTAAAGCCAGTATTGGAAGCAACCTTAACCCAAAGTGAACATAGTAAGGAATTCGCTGTTTCAGCTATGCTATTGCCTTTAACCGACAGAGAGTATTATTATGTAATCCAATCCCCATGGGGGACAATTGAGAACAAAGCTCTGGACATTCCGGCGTCCTTAGATGCCAATAGCATGAGCGGTCTCCCGGAAGATCGATTAATGATAGATTATGGAGATATTTCACAGCATTTTTTTATGCGAATGGCCAAAGATAAGAAAAAGAAAATCGCCGGGATTTCATACGATGAATGGCTCGGGCCAGGAGAGCCTGCGCACATAAAAGAGATTAATAAATATTCTAATAAATTAATTGCCTATTTAGACGTGCTAGGAATTAAAAATTTAATAGATCGACACAGGAATAACGATGAGCATCTGGCAATTGATAAGATTGAACAAATTAGGAAAATAGTTGAAGATTCAACCGCTCTAGTAAAAAAAACCGATTATATTGATTATTTACAAATATCTGATTCATTTGTTTTTGTATGCGATCCCGGTACTATTATTCTGCTAATAGAATTATTGTCCACTATCCAGATGAGGATAATAAGCGAATGTGAATTCCTTTTACGTGGCGCAATCACAATTGGTGATGCAATAGTTTGAGAGGATGGCAAATTTATTATAGGCCC
>JBEKJD010000330.1:0-3195 GCA_050011415.1 Dissulfurispiraceae bacterium
ATCCCGTATCTTCTTACAGGAAGAACATATTGGAAGCATCCCGCTTAACGTCTTTATCTTGGAGAGGGCATCTTTGAGTTCATTAATAAGCCTCTCTCTTTCTTGCTCCACCTGCTTGCGTTCAGTGATGTCCCGGTTGGACCCACGGGTTCCTAGAAACTCTCCGCTACTATCAAAAACAGGTTGGCAGACATGGGCAATCCATCTCACTGCCCCATCGGGGCGGATTATGCGAAACTCTATTTCTTCAGATATTCGTTCAGACGTTGCGGTATGCCTATGCTTTGTTAACAGAGACATGTCATCAGGATGAAGAATGCGGGCGAGCAAGCCCGGGGTTGTTTCAAAGTCTTCACTTGTATAACCGGTAACGCGCTTACAAGAAGGCGAAGTGTAAATAAAAGAATCTTCCGGATTCAACCAGAACTCCCAATCGTAGGTGTTGTCCACAACAATACGATATTTTTTTTCCTGCTCCTCTAAAACCTTCACAGACGCCATACCACGCTTCCAGTCAAGGTAGATTAACCAGGATGACAACAAAATAAAAGCAACAAAAAGCAGTCCCAACAGCGACATTATTTTAACTTCTTTCCGCCACTGAGCCATGTATTCACTTCGGGCGAGGCCAACAATAATGTAAAGGGGATACTTTGCAAACTTGCTATAAGAAATCGTTCTCGGAACGTTGTCAGAACTAGTGGGTGTGAAGAACGTTCCAGATGCTTGACCGGACTTGATTTGCTCTAATAGTTCTTTAGAGACTTTCTTCTCGCCTATGGAGAGACCAATACTCTTGGATTCGGGATGTCGTGCAATAAGAGACATATCGCTGCATCGGAGGCTGATTACACCATTTCTTCCAACATTAAGCTTAGCGAATGCTTGGCTAAAATACTCAACTGGGAGAGTCCCCCAGACTACTCCGTAGAATGAACCATCGGGTTTACTCACTCGGTGCGAAATAAGTACTACCCATTTCCCGGATACTCGACTAAGAACCGGCTTTGAAATGAAAATTCCACCCTTGGGATTGTCGCGAGCTTGGATGAAATAATCACGGTCGGCAACGCTTATTAAAGGGTGGCGCACGTTAGTGCCGTACACAATTTCACCTTTTGCATTAGTCATCAACACACTGAGAAGTTCCGGGATGTGCTCACGTTGTCGGGCCATATAGGCATTTATAACTTGCTCTTTGATACCGCCGCCGGCAAGTTACCTCTCGGCTTCATACTTTACGGCAATCAGTGCCAAATTGCTCTTATCAATAAGATTAGTTATGTCTGACTCAATCACCCGCACCAGATTCTGTGTAAAAACTACAGCCTCTTTGTCGTACTGAAGTCGGCTCTGATACAATGACAGCCAAATCAGAGATATGATAAAAAGGTAGATCAATAGCATGCCAAACACTAGCCTTCTGATAAACACAGCGGAAGTTGCAGTTACAAATGGCACTTTAAGTTTGGATTGTTCCTGTATTGAATTTTTACTTTTTATGGTAGGTATCATTATGACCCGCCCCAATCAATACTTTTAGTGCACCACTTTCCACTTAAAACCGATACTAATAGAAAGTATACCACAGGTCGCAATTACAGGAAGAAGGTCGCGGAGGTCGGTATTCGGGATATTGGAATAGCTATACTATCGTTTGGTCGGTATCACTTGTACCGGCACAGCGGGCTATTCGCTCGCAAAGAGATAGATCCCGGCAAGTCACAAGACCTGCTGGGGTGGAAAGTAAAATAACCTTGTACTGTCTGAATTGCATTAATTTCCGAACGATGGTTGACGCGAGTTTATGCCGGTTTTAGTCCTTCTACGAGACAGTCCATGCCCTCGCCGTACCGCACCTGCCTCACATTCGCAAATCCGGCTTTTTCAAGTGCATCTTTGACTTCCTGGAAGGTATAGGTGTCCCCGCCTTGCGTGTTAACGAGCATATTTATGGCAAACATTGCGCCTGCCGGGGGTTTGGTACGGGATTCATCCATGATGAAATCGCGGATAAGCACTGTTCCGCCAGAGTCCAATACTTTAAAAATCCTGGCATAAAGGTCCAGATTGCTCTCAGGACTGTTTTGATGTATGATTGCCGAAAGGAGCGCCAGGTCGCAACCTTCAGGAAGCTTGTCTTTATAAAAGTTACCGGCAACAAGATCAATACGGTCTCCGACCGTTTCCTTCGATATCCTTTCTGCTGCCATGGGAATTACATTTTCAAGATCGAAGATTGCCGCTGTCATAGCCGGGTTGCGGCGCAGGAACGCGATAGTATAAGTACCTGAAGCTCCGCCTATATCGAGCAACCGTTTAAATCGGCCCAGATCGTAATCAGCGGCTATTTTTTCAGCCAGGTCCCGGCCTACGACATGCATGGCTCCTATGAAGGACCTCCAGCTATCGTCAGTCATCTGTATGCCCGGTTCCAGTTGGGGAATCCCGCCATCCTTCACAACTTGAGTGAGATTGCTCCATGCATCCCAAAGGTGATTCATGTGCAGAAGCATGGGCAGGACTGTGTCCGGATGGCGTGATGAAAAGAATGTGCCGTTCTCTGAAAGCTTGTAAACTCCAGCCATTTTTTCCACCAGACCCATGGCGATAAGACAGTCCAGAAGCCTGGTTACAGCCCGCGGGCTGAGACTTTTTTCTCTTGCCAGTTCCTCTGCACTGCAGGGTCTTTCATCGATGTGTGTGAAAAAGTTCAGCTCGGCGGCAGTAAGAATCACCCGGCTTCTCATGAAGCCTCTGCCCTCAGTCAAAAAAACATCTGTCTGTCCCACTTAAATTTCCCTGCCGACTGCCTGTGCAACAGGTTTCAGTTCCTGCATGAGTTTTGCAAAGTGCTCAGGCCGCAGGGACTGCTCTCCATCGGAGAATGCCTCTTCCGGGTTTGTATGCACCTCGATTATAAGGGCATCAGTTCCGGCGGCAACCGCGGCTTTTGCCATGGGCGCAACGAGGTCCCATCTCCCGACGCCGTGACTCGGATCGACAACAACGGGCAGGTGGGTCAGTTGTTTGAGGACCGGTACGGCGCTGAGATCAAGTGTATTTCTGGTAGCAGTTTCAAATGTCCTGATACCCCGTTCGCAAAGCATTACATTATGATTGCCGCGGGACATAATGTATTCGGCAGACATGAGCCATTCTTTTATTGTAGAGGAGAGCCCGCGTTTCAACAGG
>JBEKJD010000331.1:0-3184 GCA_050011415.1 Dissulfurispiraceae bacterium
GCTGTGCAACTCAACGCATTGCAGACTATTGGCTTCAAGGATGTCGATTGTTTCTATAAATATGGGATATTTGCAATGTATGGAGGTAAGAAATAACAGGTTGACAAATCACTCGCCCGGACCCCGTCGCATAGCTCAGACGTTATCCCTGACTGACTGCCGGCCCCACTGAATAAGATACAAGCCGTTATTCCCGAGCTTAAGAGCGCCTACTGTTGGTGCCTTAGAGCACCGGAGTGACAGACCACGGCGTCACTTTCGGGGCAATGACGGACAACGAACCAACAAAAATAAGAAACTCCCGCATGGATTCTACCTGTTTTTGACATTGTGATATACTAAAGAATGGCGGTTGTATTCAACAGCACATCCGACGTAATTCTGCAAACATTTGATAATCTTGATACCCCGGCTTTTATTATCGATGCCAATCTGAAGATTGTTGCACTCAATGCGGCGGCAAATACAATATTCCGGTACGCATCTGCCGATGTTATTGGACGGGACATTTCGGAACTGATAACGCAGACCTCCGGCGTTCATTGCGAATCTCTCTGCAAAAAGAAAAACGGGGAGTTCTTTATGGCGCGGGTATCGGTCGTCGCTCACCCCTCTGATAATCAGCGGCTCGTTGTGCTGCGGGATATTCCGGAGCAGCGGAAACTCGGGCATCGCGACTCACAGCTTGCAAAGGAACTGTCAATCGAAAACTCCAGGCTGATTGCACAGCTCGGGGACAAAACGCGGCAGATCGAACTCATCAACGAACTTAGCGCTATTATCAATTCCAGCCTCGGCATGGGCACCGTATTCAGGATAATGGTATCGGAGATCCGGAAGCTGGTCTCTTATGACAGGGCCAGTCTCCTGATGCTGAATGAGCGGGAAAACAACCTGACCATTTTCGCTCTGGATACCGACATGGAAACGGTCCTGAAAAAAGGGATCAAGGCCCCTCTGACAGGCACAAGCGCGGGATGGGTCATTCAGAACAACCGCCCATGGATTAACCGCGACCTGCTGGATGATTTAAAGTTCCCGCTTGACAGGAAACTCCTGAACGAGGGCATTCGCTCTACAATCAGCATACCGCTTTACAGGGACAAGATGCTTGGGGTCTTTAACCTGGACAGCACCACTCCTTCTCACTATTCGGGGAAAGACATAGAGATTCTGCTCCCGGTGGCAAAGCATATTTCCATTGCGCTGGAAAACGCCATGCTCTTTGAAGAAATTTCAAAGGAAAAGAAAGAATGGGAAAAAACATTCGATGCTATTGCAGATATGGTATGGATCGAAGATGACAAGCAAACGGTCATCAGGGCAAACAAAACACTCCTGCAGAAAACAGGGCTTTCCGTTGTTGAGATTGTGGGAAGATCATGCAGGAAAATCCTCGAAGGGATCGGGATCAGCGCAGAGCACTGCAGCTGTTCTGAAACCATAGGCTCAGGCAAACCCTCTTTAGTCGAACTCAGAAGCGCCGACGGCAACATTTATTATTTCTGGACCTACCTGCTCACCGATGAGGAAAAAAGTCTTTATGCAATCGTCCATTACCTCAAAGATGTCACCTCCCAGAAAAAACTTGAGCAGCAGTTGATAATAGCCGACAAGATGGCTTCTTTGGGTACCCTTGTCGCAGGCATTGCCCACGAAATAAACAATCCTCTCGGCATCATCGCGGGGTACTCGGAGGCCCTGCTCTACAGGACGAAAAACAATGCACTGCTGACAATGGAAGAATTCGAGGATTTTCCCGAATACCTCCAAACTATTCATAATGAAATCTTCAGGTGTAAAAAAATTCTCAAAACCCTCCTGGACTTTGCCCGTCCCTCAGGCGGATCGAGCCGTGAAATCGATATTAATGAACTAATAAAGGAAGTGATACTCCTTATAAACTACAAAGCGAAGAAACTGAAACACGATATTGAACTGCGGCTAAACCGCGACGTGCCCAAATTGTTTGCGGAACCCGGTGCGCTGAGACAGCTTTTCATGAACATACTGATCAATTCGATGTACTTCACTCCTGAAGGGGGCAGCATTGTCATTAAGACCGCAGCTCTGCTCAAGGCCCCGGCGGAAGTAATACCTGTTCCAAGGGGTGTCAGCGTTTCGATCTGTGACACCGGATGCGGCATCCCGAACGACATAACAGGAAAGATATTCGATCCATTCTTCACTACCAAACCTGTTGGTGAAGGCACCGGACTCGGCCTTTCCATTTGTCACAAGATCGTTGAAGAACACGGCGGCACAATAGATGTGTCGAGCAAGGAAGGCGTTGGGACCACTTTCTTCATAAGACTTCCTGCAAAAAGTAATGATTAAAGTCCTTGCAATAGATGACGAGGAGCCGCTCAGAAGACTCCTGAAAAAGGAGCTTGTCAGAAAGGGTTTCTCAGTTGAAACCGCTGCCGAAGGTGAAACAGCACTGGCGCTGCTCAGAAACAATGAATACGATGTCGTGCTCCTCGATATAGTCATGCCCGGCACAGACGGAATTGCGCTGATGAAAAAGCTAAGGAACGATCCGGCCGCTCCGGCTGTAATAGTCCTGACCGGCATGGCAACCGTTGAGACTGCTGTGGAGGCAATGAGAAACGGCGCATATGACTACATAAGCAAACCCTACAAGCTCGACAAGCTTATCACCGTTATAAACCGTGCGTTTGAATATCGCCGGTTGAAAATAAAAAACCTGCTTTTGGAGCAGGAACTTGCCAGAAAAGATTCTCCCGACGAGTTCATAGGCAAGAGCAGGCAGTTCAGTGATATTCTTACCCTGATCCGTAAGATAGCTCCCACTGATTCGTCTGTATTCATACAGGGTGAAAGCGGGACAGGCAAAGAAATTGTTGCCAATACCATATGGCAGTACAGCAGAAGAAACAATGAGCCCTTCACAGCTCTCAACTGTGCCGCATTATCCGAAAATCTTATTGAATCGGAACTTTTCGGACACGAAAAAGGGGCTTTTACAAGCGCCCACCAGATGAAATACGGCATTGTGGAGGTGGCGGACAAAGGAACTCTTTTCCTTGACGAGATCGGCGAACTGTCGCTCGGTCTGCAGGCAAAATTGCTTCGCTTCCTCGATTCGGGAGAATTCCGGCGGGTCGGCAGCAGCAAGGCATTGAAAGTCAATGTGCGGGTGATTGCCGCGACCAACAAGGAT
>JBEKJD010000332.1:0-3151 GCA_050011415.1 Dissulfurispiraceae bacterium
AGAACTGTTTCAAAACTCCGCTAATGCTTCAGAGATTCATCTACTGTCTGAATTGCAATTTTAGTTATAAGAACCTTGTAATATCTTTTGCGGTATGTGAGTATAGAAGTGATGCACGTACATCTCGAGATAGGCAGATTCAATGAGTTGAAAATAAAGAAGGAGACAACCATCGGTGTTTATCTTGATTCCGATGCAGGCGAGATTCTTCTGCCCCGGAAATATGTTCCTCCCGAAGCCGGCGCAGGCGACAGCATACGGGTATTTGTTTACAAGGATTCCGAAGACAGGCTTGTTGCAACAACGCTGACGCCTGCCGCTGTAGTGGGTGAATTCGCCTGGCTGAAAGCAGTCGCAATAAGCAGGGCCGGGGCGTTTCTGGATTGGGGGATTCAAAAAGACCTGCTCGTACCTTACAGTGAGCAATCCGAAAAGATGGAAGCAGGTAAAAAATACATTGTCAGGATATTCCTCGATGAGCGGACCCAGAGGATAACGGGAACGGCAAAAATCGGCAAATTTATAGAAAGGGAAAATATAGACCTGCGGGAAGGCGATGATGTAGCGTTTCTGGTTTATAAGTTTACGGATTTCGGAATAAAGGTCATTATCGATAACAGGTATTTCGGTATGCTGTATAATAACGAGGTGTTTGAAAAGCTCAATATCGGCGATAAGGCTGAAGGATATGTAAAGAGGATACGACCGGATGGAAAAGTGGACCTTATGCTCGGCAAGGCAGGGCGCGTAGACATTGAAGAGGCTAAAGCTGTTATTGTAAAGGCGCTGAAGGAACACCGCGGTTTCCTTCCGCTGGGAGACTATTCGGCGCCGGAACATATTCGGGAGATGGTGCGCATGAGTAAAAAGACATTTAAAAAAGCGGTGGGCGGCCTTTACAAGAATGGGTTGATAGAGATAAAAGAGGACGGGATCAAGTTAATAAGGATGGACAAGGCTAAGATGCTGCACCTGTTTAAATTCGAAGGGGAAACAAAAGACCGAATCGGGGAATCGGAGAATCGGAGAAACCGCAAATGAATAGTTCGTGTCGTTGCGCCGATTCTCCGGCTCCCCGACTCACCGATTCGTCTATTCTTGCAATATCACTTCAGTCAGGCAGCAACGGCAACTGCATTTATGTCGAGGCAGGCGGTGTGAGGCTTTTGTTTGACGCCGGAATATGCGGGTCTGACGCTGAACGCAGGCTTGCGCTCTACGGACGCAATATCCGGGACATCGACGCTGTTATCATCTCACACGACCACTCTGATCACATTCGTTTCGCAGGGGTCTATCAGAGAAAATACAAGATACCTCTTTATATGACCCCGCGGACGCTGCAGGTGTCACAGGAGAGGCACAAGCTTGGACGTCTTGACGATGTGAATCTTTTTCTCGCAGGAGGCACGCTCAAATTCGGCGGGGTATCTGTCCAGACCATCTCAACCCCCCATGATGGCGCGGACGGGTCTGCCTTTGTGGTGGACTGCGGACAAAAACGCCTTGGCATACTGACGGATCTCGGTCATGCATTTGAAGAGCTTGCCTATGTCATCGCATCTCTTGATGCCGTATTTATAGAAAGTAATTATGACCCCAATATGCTTGCCCGCGGTCCTTATCCTGAATTTTTGAAGCGACGGATACAGGGCCCGGGGGGGCACCTCTCAAACCATGAAGCCGCTCACTTGCTCAAATCGGGCAAGCGCCTGCAGTGGGCATGTCTCGCCCATCTTTCGGAGCATAACAATAACCCTCAGTTGGCGTTGGAGACGAACTGCAGTCTTTTGAACAACGGTCTCATGCTTCATGTAGCGAGCCGCTACGGGGCAACGGGCATCTTGACGGTTTGACAGCAAGTAGATAGCAGTTGCGTGGTTTTGTTAGTATAGTTAATGAGTCTTCGCTTTTCCATGAACAACCGTCCGGTAGATGCGGCTATTGACCAACTGCTGGAGATGGTTCCGGTGCACCATCCGGAAATTATACGGGAAATGATCATTGCTACGCTTAAAGCGGGTCAGGAAGATGATATAAGGGCGGACTTGAAACTGATGAATTCTACGCTCAAGGAGATGAGGTTTACATCAAAGGTTTTTGGCCCTTACCGCAATATAAGAAAGGTGACGGTATTCGGCTCGGCGCGGACCGGACCGGATGAGGCCGTATACCGTATGGCACAGCTTTTCGGGAAAAAACTAAGCGAAGCCGGATATATGGTAATCACGGGGGCCGGCGGCGGTATCATGCAGGCGGTCAACGAGGGTGCAGGTCCGGAATATTCATTCGGCGTAAATATACGTCTTCCCTTTGAACAACAACCCAACCCGACTCTCCAGGGCAACCCGCGGCTTATTACGTATAAGTATTTTTTTAATCGCAAGGTTGCATTTCTGAAGGAGACCAGCGCGGTTGCGCTATTTCCAGGCGGGTTCGGGACACTTGATGAAGCAATGGAAACGCTCACCCTGATCCAGACAGGAAAGCGCAATCCCATGCCGCTGGTCCTTATTGATGAGCCTGACGGCACGTATTGGTCACGTTGGCAGAAGTTCTTTGAAGATGAACTGCTGGCAGAAAGATATTTGAGCCCGTCTGATTTTTATCTTTTTGAAAGGGTAAATTCCGTCGATGATGCGGTTGAATGCATAAACAGGTTTTACCGCCGCTATCATAGCCAGCGGTACGTGGATAGAAAATTGGTAATCAGGCTTACTTCAGAACTCAGCCCTCAGGCGGTTGAGGAGCTAAAAGAGCGATTTTCCGATATTTTGACTCCGGGGGGCGATATTTGCGTCTCATGCTCTCTCCCTGAGGAGGCTGATGAGGAGCAGATTGCCGGACTGCCCAGGCTTGTAATTGATTTTAACCGGAAAGATTTTGGCAGGCTTAGAAAGTTTATCGATGCAGTCAACAGCTATTAATCCCGACTGGCGGGAAGCAATCAGGGAACTTGTTGCCCGATATGGTCTTCAGGAGGACTCGGAGAACGTAATTATTCCCTTTTCTGATCAGAGCGGCAGGACCAAACGCTGCCATATTCTGAAAAGGCCCTTTATCAGGATTGTATATCCTGACAGGCATTATGTTGATTTCCCGCTGGAGGATGTGATCGAGGCAACTGTAAGATTCCCTGAAATCCTCCTGA
>JBEKJD010000333.1:0-3140 GCA_050011415.1 Dissulfurispiraceae bacterium
GCAATTTTTTTATAGACGAACTTAATCCCACTGTTGAGCCGATTGAGCATCAGCTTGGTGAGTTGATCTCCCTCCACATTGAAGAGGCAAAAGAGGCCTATGCAAAATCGGAAGCTCTGTTTGCAACGGTAAGCACTATTGCTCTGGTGTCAATTATTGTCGGAGTCGTGCTGGCAATCACTTTCGGATACCTGATAGTCACGGACATCATTAAACCGCTTACCAAACTTGGCGAAACGGTTGAACACATTGCCGGGGGCGATCTTACTGTGTCGATGGAATACGACAGCGGGGATGAGATAGGACTTCTGAGCCGAGATATTAATAAAATGATCAATTCATTTAACGGCATGATAGGCGGCATGCTCGATTCGGAGAATAAAGTCATCGCTTCCGTACAGAAACTGAGGTCGGAGGCTGAGAAGACTGAAGACGGCGCAAAGTCCCAGTCCCTCCAGGCAGCGCACATCGCAACCTCTGCAGGCGAGATGAGCCAGACTATAAACAACATCGCGGCAGGCGCTGCATCCGCATCTGACACCTCTGCAGAGACTATGTCCACTGCTGAAAGGGGCAAGATCATTGTTGACGGGGCGGTTGCCACGGTAAGCAAGGTGTATGCGTCAACCGTCGGGGTTGCTTCAATGATGGAGGGACTTAACAACATGGTAAGTGAAATCGGGAATATTGTTACTGTTATAAACGATATTGCCGACCAGACAAATCTCCTTGCCCTCAATGCGGCAATTGAGGCAGCTCGCGCCGGCGATCAGGGGAGAGGATTTGCCGTGGTGGCTGATGAAGTGCGCAAGCTTGCCGAGCGGACAATCGGGGCCACTGCCGAGATTTCAAAAAAAATCGGCGCTGTTCAGTCTGAATCCATGAAAACGACAAAATCCATGCGGGATGCTTCTGACCAGGTTGCCTCCGCCAAAGAATATATGACAGAGGCAGGCGATTCATTGATCAGTATTGTGGAATCTGTGCGTAAGGTACGCGATAAGATAACTCAGATTGCAGCAGCGGTCAGCCAGCAGACCGCAGTATCCGAAGACGTGGTCAGGAGTATTGAGGAGACTTCGGCAATAGCAAAAGAAATGGAAATTATGTCAGTTGAGGTGACACAGGAGGTTGAGACCCTCACCGGCATTGCTGAAGAACTCAGGAGTTCCTCAGCAGGATTCAAAACACGGTCCAATGGCAAACACGTGAATGACTACGTGGGCAAACCGGGAATGGTTTCTTAATCATGCACTCATTTACACATATTTCCGCTTTTTAAGGGGTCACTATGAATGCATATTTAACCGTGAGCGAAACAGGTCATAGAGTTACCAGCAACGATCATAACTGTCCGTATTGCAATAACGAGAGCGGTATCTGTGCAGCCTCTCTGTCGGAAATGGAGATCGATGCGCGGAGAAGATCGGGCTATTGCAATAATGAAAATTATGACAGTTGCCCGATTTTTTTGGCCAGAACCTTGAGAAGGAGGTAAAGAATATGTGCCCGGAACTAAAAAATGGCTTATGCGAAATAGCAAGCATTGAACCTGACAGGATTTCGTGTGCAGATAAAAACTGCTGCAAGAGCAACGAGTGGGACCGATGCAGGGTCTACATCGCACAATTCTTCTTAAAGGCTGAAACACTCATAGAAGTTGTCTAAGGCGTGGTTATAGGTTAGAGGTCATAGGTTATAGGCGATAGGTTATTGAATATTTTTCTAAGTTTTCCCATTACCCATTACCTCTAACCTATGACCTGTTTGTTATTTGTTACAGAATTGTAACATTGTTTTAATATTGCTGTAACAATGTACTGATATTATATGTCTGTATGGGAGATACGATGTTTATACAGCAATTAATACTATGCCCGCATCTTAGGGGCAACGTCACTGGCGCCCAGTGCCGTGTAGTGAACAAGTCTATCAAAGACATGAAAGATGTCGATATAAAAATATGTATGAGCCGGCGTCATGAAGCGTGTTCGGTCTATTTCTGCTCTTTGCACAATGATTGGAATCACAATAACCGGAACGACGAATCGTATGAGTCGGTATCGTGTGCCTGAATTTAACATAAAAGTAACATAGGCGTCACAGTAGTGTAATAATCGTCTGAGTATAATAAATATATGAAGACGGATACTGCTAAAGAAAGAGTTGAGGTGCAATGTCCGCACTGCAATTTGGACGCTGTATATAAGTATGGCAAAACCTGGCAGGGAAAGCAGCGTTTTTTATGTCTTATATGCGGAAGGCAATTTTCCCAGAATAACGGGCGCTTTGAGGTCAAGGACAGACCTGTATGTGTGGTTTGCGGTAAAGTGATGCATTTATATAAAAGGGAAGAGAAAATATTGCGGTTCAGATGTTCGGGATATCCGGTTTGTAAAACATTCAGGAAAATTGATGTGGAGGAGGAAACATGAGCTACTACATTCATAATGTGCCTGGAAGACTTAGGATAAAGAGTCCTTTGATAAAGAAGAACAAAAACGTAGCTGACGAACTCAAGAAAACGCTGAGCACAATGAGCGGGATAGCCACTGTTGATATTAATCTCACTACCGGCAGTCTGCTTGTGAACTATAATCCAAAAATGGCCAGCCACAAGGACATAATCAGCATATTGCAGCGGAAAGGTTATTTCGATACAGCCAAGGCTGCAAACAATGACCAGTATATCCACAGCGCTGCTGCAAAAGCCGGCCATATCGTAAGCAAAGCGGTATTCGGGGCCGTTGTTGAAAATGTCCTGGAAGGCTCTGCACTGTCATTATTAGCTTTTTTGCTATAAATCCGCCGGTACAACAACGCTCCTGGTTGCATTATCAATATTTATTCTCTAAAGTATCTCCATTAAATTCGTAATTCTTAATTCGTAATTCTTAATTAGATTGTTATGTCCGTCCCTGACTTTGCCAAATACAAAAGAAGAGAGCGTTTTTCTGTCCTCCGTGAAATGGTGGAAGGCCGGATTGAAATGAATGCGCGCATCAATCCGCCTGAAACCCAGAAGATTCCAAAAATGAGGCAGGAACAGCATATCTGAGTGCCAGGCAACGGCATCAATAGTGGCGGGTGTCACAGGTGTCCGGTCTATATGCGAGTATACAAGACTCAGAGGCAAAATA
>JBEKJD010000334.1:0-3133 GCA_050011415.1 Dissulfurispiraceae bacterium
GATTCTCGATACCGAGGTCTACTCCAATACCGGAGGACAAATGTCCAAGTCTACCCCTCTTGCCGCAACCGCCCAGTTTGCAGCCGGCGGGAAGAGGACGCCGAAAAAGAACATCGGTCTCATTATGGCCACATACGGAAACGTGTACGTCGCCCAGATTGCGTTCGGCGCAAATCCGGCCCAGGCCGTAAAGTCATTCATTGAGGCCGAGGCATACAATGGCCCGTCGTTGATCATCGCCTATGCGACTTGCATCGCGCAGGGTATTGATATGAGCAAGGGCATCGAAGAGCAGAAGAAAGCCGTGGCATGCGGCCACTGGCCCCTTTACCGGTATAACCCCGAACTCGAGGCACAAGGCAAGAGCCCGCTTGTCATCGACAGCAAGGAGCCGACAATTACCTTTGAGGAATATGCATATAACGAGAACCGTTATAAGGCATTGAGGACCATTAACCCTGAATTGGCTGCCGAGCTCATGAAGCAGGCTGAGGCCGATGTGAAAAGAAGATGGCAGTATCTGAAACACATAGCCAAGTGGAATAGCGAAAATAATAAATAACAGGTGATGGGTAATGGGTCATAGGTCATGGGTGACAGGAATCCTTATAAAAATTTATTCCATAACCCATAACCTATAACCTATAACCTGCATTAAGGAGGCTTGGGATGGATATATACGAATTTGCGATGAAGATGGAAAAAGACGGAGAGAACTATTATCGCGAGTTGGCGAAGATGACGTCGAATGCCGGGCTCAGAAACATATTTACCATGCTTGCGAATGCCGAGGCAGTGCATCACAACATCTTTAAAAAAATGAAGGAGAATGAAAAAGTCGTTGCAGCCGGGACACAGATATTAGCGGAGGTAAAAAATATCTTCGAAAAGATGCGGGAGGAAGAAAAAGAGCCTGATATTCACATCACGCAGACTGATTTGTATAAAAAAGCACAGGACGCAGAAAAAGAATCAATCGACTTTTATCTCAAACATGCTGATGAAGTAACCGGTCCCTCTGAAAAAGAGATATTCATCAGGATAGCCGGCGAAGAGAAAAAACACTATCTTGTACTGGAAGAGATAATCAGCTTTGTTTCCCAGCCGCAGAACTGGCTCGAAAACCCTGAGTGGTATCATATTGAAGGACAGTAGAAGCCGAATTGTCATTCCGGCTTGACCGGAATCTTTCGTCAATTATTGAAGTCGTTAAGAAGGGTTCCGGACAAGCCGGAATGACATAGTAAAAAAACTGATTTTTTTTGCAATGCTTAGGTCGACAAAGCCTCTGAATACTCTCCCCATAGCCTTTCTTTCGGTATGTCGGCCTCTATAAAATCCCACGGGAGGATTTCCTGAAAGTCCCTCTTTCTGAAAACATAAAAAGCCATGTCGATCCCGGCCTCAGAACATGCCTTTTTCATATCCTCCGTCTTCGTCATCGCCTCAATCACTTTAAACACCCTCCGGTCGCCCCTGGCAAAGAGACCCTGAAGGTGTGCATACTTGGGCACATCATGGAAGACTTTTATGCTCCCCTCATCCCTAAGCTCTTTTTTTATAAACTTAAGTTTTTCTTTTACAGCACTGAGCGGCTCCATGCCATGCCACTGAAATGGCGTAAGCGGTTTGGGCACAAAAGTACTGACACTCAGCACAAGCATGCCTTTCTTTGAGGTCTGCCTGATTTTCCTGGTCAGAGCAACAATCCCTGAAATATCTTCCTCTGTCTCGGTCGGCAGCCCTATCATGAAGTAAAGGCGGAGGGTGTCCACACCTGCTTCGAGCACTCGGGCCGATGTTTCGAGTATATCGTTTTCGCTTATTTTTTTATTTATTACCGTTCGCATTCGCTCTGTTCCTGCCTCCGGGGCAATTGAGATGCTTTTATGTCTCTTGAGAAGCTCGACCAGTTCCGCGCTTTTCGCGCCGGCGCGCAAAGAGGTAATCGAGAAGTCGACGCCGCGTATGCCCAACACTTCTTTTGCATAAGCGTAATCGGTCAAGGACGGTCCTATCAGTCCTATTTTTAATCGCCCCTCCCCCTGAAGCTGTCCGGCCCGCCCGATCTCATCCTTAACAACGGAAATTTCTTTTTTTCTCACCGGACGATACAGATGCCCCACAAGACAGAACCTGCAACTCCAGGGACATCCTCGCATTGCTTCGATAAGATACATATTGGAAAATTCGGATTCCGAGCTGATAATAGAGGTAGTGACCGATGCCGATGAAAGTTCCCCTAAGCACCTTCTCCTGATTGTTGCCGTGGCTCCGTGCAAGGGGGTCCTACCGGCAAGCGTCCCGTCATTGTTATACTGCACGGTGTAGTAATCGGGCACGTAGACGCCTTCTATGGAAACAGACGCTCTTTTAACAGCTTCCTTACCCCCGGCAGTGTTCATTGCGGTCTTATATTTTTCCAGGAACTCATCCAGCGATTCTTCCCCATCTCCTATAAACATCAAATCAAAAACAGGTGCGATGGGTTCAGGATTAAACGAGGGGCAGACACCTCCTGCGATCAGGAGCGGATGAAAGCGGTCACGCCGCACAGACAGGAACGGTATTTTTGCACAGTCCAGAATCCTGAGTATATTAGGGTAGTCAATTTCAAAGGGAATCGAAAACGCCGCAATATCGAATGCAGTGACAGATCTTTTCGATTCAAGAGAAAAAAGCGGAGTTCCTGTCCTTATATGCAGCGCCATATCCTGTTCATCAGGCAAAAAGGCCCTTTCGCAGACCACATCATCTCTCTTGTTCAGCAACCCGTAAATGCCCTGGAAACCAAGATTGGCCATGCCCACACGGTAGATGTTCGGGTATATAAGACATATGGAGATCCTTCCGCCAGGGTCTTTAAAAACCGTGCCCTGCTCACCGGAAAGATATGCGTCAGCTCTTGCGACAAGACTGCGGTTCATAGCAGCATTTATAACTTCTTCCTCAGGAACGTAGGGATATCGAAAACATCTTCTCCTGGAAACATTGAATTGTTTATTAGCTCAGACTGCTCCTTGCCCTCGCGCTCCAGGCGCCCCGGCTCACCCGGAGAAGGCTGTTCAACCGGCTTCTTTTCAGGAGCGCATGCAGGTTCTTTCGATTCCACTGCGGCTATTTCCGGCTCTTT
>JBEKJD010000335.1:0-3123 GCA_050011415.1 Dissulfurispiraceae bacterium
TTTGACGGTCTCGTAAAAATCCCATATGCTGCGTTGCGCTGCATGCTTAGTCACTGCGGCGTACGAAAAGTACGCCTCATTCCTGCGGATTTGCGCGCCTTGCCTATGGACTTTTTACGAAACCGTCGGCTTTAATAGGAAAAATAGGTAAAGGATGGTGTCCTGTTTATCATGAGAGCCTCTCTGGAGTGGCTTAGGGAATTTGTGCCTGTCGGCGAATCTGCCGGGGAAATTGCACACCGGCTCACTATGCTCGGTCTCGAAGTAGAGGCCGTGGAGCAGGTTGATGGGGACGCGGTTTTTGAGATCAACGTTACCCCGAACAGGCCTGACTGCCTGAGTATTATCGGCGTTGCTCGTGAACTGTCCGCCTCCCTCGGAGCGTCTCTTATTTTCCCGGAGCATGAGGTCAAAGCAGAGGCTGGAGAACTTGACTTTAACGTAGATATTCTGGATCCTGCCCTCTGCCGGAGATACGCAGGGAGGATTATCAAAGGTCTTAAAATCGGCCCTTCTCCTGAATGGCTGAAGAACAGGCTCGAAAAATGCGGTATCAGATCAATAAACAATGTGGTAGATGTAACTAATTATGTCCTGATTGAACTGGGTCACCCGCTGCATGCCTTTGACCTGAACACTATCAGAGGACGCCGCATACAGGTCGGCACATCCGGGGATGTCAGGGGTAACCCCGAAAAGTTGCGTCTCCGGACCCTTGACGACAATGAGCAGGAACTGCCGGAGGATGCGCTGCTTATTTGGGATGCCAAAAATCCTATAGCGATTGCCGGGATTATGGGCGGACTGGAAACGGAAGTCAGCGATTCGACTGTCGACATTTTTATCGAGAGCGCATGGTTCGACCCTATATCGGTCAGAAGGACTTCGAGAGCTACGGGCCTGAAGACAGAGGCGTCATTCAGGTTTGAGCGCGGGACCGATATTAAAATGTTAAAGAAGGCCCTGGACAGGGCAGCTTTTCTTATGCACGAGATTGCAGGCGGTACAGTTTACGGGAAAATAGATATCTATCCAAAAAGACTCACGGCTGAAGAAATCAGTATCAGCTATGAAAAGATCAACAGAGTGCTGGGGCTGGATCTGACGGAAGCGGAAATCACCGGTTACCTGGTTGGCCTGGGATTTGTTGTGGAGAAGGCAAACGGATATTTCAATATTACACCGCCGGCATACCGGGTAGACGTTCAGGGGGGCGCTGATATTATCGAAGAGGTTGCGCGGTCGTGTGGTTATGAAAAAATCCCTGCAATTCTGCCGACTGCGGCTGTCGGCATCGAGGGGCAGGACTACTCGCAGAAATTATTTTCAGAGGCGCTTCTGAAAGAGCTGAAGGAATCTTTTTTAAAGTCGGGATTTACCGAAGTGATCAATTACAGTTTTATGGGAGATCAGGACCTCGACCTCATCGGTATCGATAAGGGCGATGAACGCAGGAAAACGGTGCGAATAAAGAACCCTCTCAGGGCTGAAGATGCCTGCATGCGTACAACGCTTGTTCCGGCTTTGATTAAAAATATTGTTTATAACGTATCACACGACAACAGGTCATTCAGGCTTTTTGAAATATCACGGGTATTTTTCAGCAGGCGCGGGGGCGGATTGCCGGAAGAAAGAAATCACTTCGCCGCTGCGTTATACAAAGAAAAAATGCGATCTTTTTACAAGGATGATACCCATGACTTTTTTGTGGTTGTGGGCGTGATTGAGGCCCTGTTTGATACTCTTAAAATTATCGGTTATTCCTTTACAAGGTCAACCGAATCATTTTTGCATCCAGGGCAATCTGCGGATGTCTGGATAGGCGGAGCGAAGATTGGATACATAGGGGTCTTGTCCCCGGTTGTTATTGATCGTCTCGACATAAAGGCGCAAAGTCCTTCAATAATCGTTGCCGAGCTTGATATCGACCTCATGAGACCTTATTCCATGCAGGTGCTCAGGTATCATTCATTGCCGAAGTATCCTTACAGTGAAAGGGACATGGCTCTTGTGTTGGATGAATCCCTTGAATCAGCGGAGATTGTTACATTGCTCAAGTCCTTTAGTTCGGACCTGATAGAGGATGTTTCACTATTCGATGTGTATCACGGAAAGAACATCCCTGAAGGGAAAAAGAGCATCGCCTTTTCAGTCCGGTACAGGGCCACAGACCGGACACTTAAAGATGATGAAATCGATGCCCTTCATAATCGCATTGTCGGATTCATTATCGAAAAGACTAAAGGGCAACTCAGGACATAATTCTATAGCGATATTTTATATCCGGCCTTTTCGATAGCTGATGCGATAGCTTCCTTAGTAACTTCTGATTCATCATACTTGATACTTGCGCTGCCGACAGTAACATTTGATTCAGTAATCCCTGCAATACCGTCCAGCGCTTTTTTTACTCTCGTCACACAATGCTGACAGCTCATGCCGGCGATTCTTATTAATGTTTCAGTCATGTGGTTGCCCCCGGGATATTAGATTAATTAGCGTATTTATCATGATTATAATGCGCACCGCGGACAATCTGCAACAGTTCGGCACCATGTCAGTTCTATCAAATTGAATAAAAAAGGTGTTTTGTGCTAAATTTGCTTGAATAAATTATCTGAAAATCGCCGGTTTTTTTAGCAGGAGCGAGAGATGGGAACAAGAAATTTTTCAGCATTAGTCCTTCTTATGATGTGCCTGGCTGTCGGTAGTTCTGCATGGGGACAAAGCGATTCCCCTTCCTCGCAGGATACTCAGGTGGCGTCAAGCGACAACACTGAAAAAGAGCTCCTCATGTTCTTTGAAGAGAAAGACCTCGTGACTGCCACAAAAAGACCTATCAGTCTCAACAAGGCGCCGGCAACTGCAACAATCATAACAGCTGAAGAGATAAGGAACATGGGGGCTCGGGACCTCATGGATGTTCTTAAAATGGTCCCAGGCATCGGCATATCCATAGACGCATATGGAAGGTACATGTTCGAGGTCAGGGGGATCAGGACAGATGCTTCAGAGAAGATACTGGTAATGATAGATGGTCACCGGCTAAACGAATCATATACGGGAAGCGCTCTCGCCAATGTATTCAATGACCTCGCCGTGGATTATATAAAACAGGTGGAG
>JBEKJD010000336.1:0-3108 GCA_050011415.1 Dissulfurispiraceae bacterium
CTTCTTTCTCAGCACGTACAGATACCCCTTTGCCGCACCCAAAATGTTATTGAAATCGTGAGCGATGCCGCGCGCAAGGGTCCCGACAGCCTCCATTTTTTCCATCTCAGCCATTCTGCGTTCGAACGGCCCTGTAATCCTCTTGACAGTAAAATAGATTCCAAGCGCTATCGAAACAATAAACATAAGAGCAATAGCGGCGTTTAACAAAAGCACCTTTTCTAAAGCGGCATTTAATCTTACCTTATCGATAACGAGACAGACGTAACCAACAGTCTTTTTAACTTTATGGGGTTTGTCGGAGTAAAGGGACACCTCGCTGTTGTCCGGGATTTCAATTGTAATAGAGCGACTGAATTCAAATGTGTTCTTCGTTTCGGTCATGGGGGACAGCGGGGGAAATTTAGCGTCGCTGCCGGCAGTGTGCTCGCGCAGCTTGCTCCATTGGAAAAGGGCTTTACCGCTGTCATTGAAAACAGCTACTGATACAACGCCTTCCTGCACAATAATTCCCTGCACAACTGTTTCAATCATGCCTTTGTCTTCCGCGAACACTGCGGTCCTGAGGCTTTCAGAGCATATACCGGCAAGAGACAGTCCTTCTTTCATCAATGATTCCTTTATTTCATGCTGCTGTCTGTATACTATAAGGAATGTAGAAAGAACGGATAAAAGTATCGTAATTGATGTCAGCCATATAAATAGCCGAACACCGATACCATAGCGGGATGACCTGGCGTTTCTATCAGTCGTCATCGCAAGACCTCCGCCTTTCTGTAAACACGATCAGGTATACGTATGCCGAGTTTGGCCGCAATTTTATGGTTAATGACCAGCCGCGCCTTTCTGAGATAATAAACAGATGCGGGCCTTACATCACTGTTCTTAAGAACGGTGTTTGCAATCTCACCTGTCTGTTTGCCTATGTCAAAAGGGTCTATTTCAAGGGACAAAAGCGCCCCCATCTCCAGAAATTTGCGTGAAAAAGTCATCAGAGGTATTTTGTTTTCATAAGAAAACGATATCATGGAAAGTACTGAATCTTCAGCGACAACAGTGGTGTCCGGTATCATCATAAGAAGATCTATCTTTCCTGAAAGAGAAGAGAGCGCGGCAGGCACATCTCTTGCCGAAGCTACGTCCTTCACAATAATTTGCAGGCCCTTTTCTTTTCCGGCTTTTAACAGTTCCCGCGAATAAGCGCCTGACAGCTCTGGATTGATTACGATGCCTATCCTGCCGATGTGAGGTAAACTCTCCGCAGCAGCCTCTATATATTTGTCAGGGTCGATATCGGTGCTTACCCACCTTATGTTGCCTTCTTTGGGCTGCTTATAAGGATAGACAAGCATTGTGAAGAGAGGGATCGTTTTTAATGATTTGACTGTTTTGTATGCCTTGGTCCCTATGGCGACCACTGCGTCAGGGGACGAATCAAGGATATCGCCCGCAATATTATTGCTGTCTTCCCTTGAAAGATCGATGACGTTAACAGAGCAGTTGCAGGAACTCTTGAATCCTTGAAGAGCATCATTATACAGTTCTATATTATCGCTTTTTACAACGGTTATATCGTAAGCATAAACTACTCCTGGCGCAAAGACCTGCAGAAACAGAAATATTGCGCAGAATACAGTGGGAAAGGCCCGGTAAAGGGAGATAGGCATCTTACCGATATCTGAACTCAATATCCTGCAAAACAAACGCTTCAAGAGAAGCATCATAATAGTCCCGGCGGCAGTCTACTCCGGAAACATCCCCTTTCGCAATGAAACGCATATACCTGCAGCCGCCGAAGCAAAGCGGAAGATAGCTGCATGAAAGGCATTCATCATTTTTCCATATATCCAGCGAATATACATCGTTGGATTTCTTACAACCTTCTTTCAATGTGCCAATCTTGAAATCTTCGTTCCCGATAAAGCCCGGACACTTATAGAGGTCGCCGTTATAGTTGACTATATAATAATTATTGCTTTCTATCACACAGAGGGAAGGCTTCATAAATTGTGTTTTGAAGCCGCGCTTCATGATGGCTTCCCTCAAAGGTAGGCCTGCTTCAAGTACCCATGGTTCATTATTAGAAATACACCATTCAGCGTCGTCCTTGAGAGCGAATGACTTGTCGGTTGCTGTAACAGGGACAAACTTAACAGACTTGATGACATCCGGCGTAAGCCCTTCATCAACGAGATAATCGAGCAGGGCCGGGAATTCAGAGTAATTGTTGCGGGCATAATTGCCGCCGATCTGTATGCTGATGTCACGGCAAACCTGCCTGAGATTCTCAATAATGGTATCAAAAGACGACCCTTCCCCGGAGCGAAAGGGGCGTGAAGCATTATGGGTGTTACGGGGGCCATCAAGGGTCACCTTTGCTCCGACAAGTCCCAAAGGGTTCAACTGCTGCACAACCCGGCTGTTCAGCAGGGTGCCATTCGTGACAAGACCAAAGCGGTAGCTCAATCCCTGATTTGACGCCAGGTCGTTGAGCCTCACGGATATGCGGATTATCGCGTCAATGCTCAGCAGCGGTTCTCCGCCGTAGAACGTTACAGATATCTCTTTTGTTTTATCGACAATACTGCCTGCTATGAAGCTGACTAAATCATTCTCTGTTTCCTCTGATATAAAGTGTGGGCCTTTGACAGCGCCTTCGAAACAATAAGGACATGCGAGGTTGCAGGAGAGGTTCAAAACCACTACGAACGAGAGTTTATTGCTCAGCTCATTGCAAGTCTTCATATAATCGCCCATTGCCGCTGATTCCTGAGCTATATCGGGCACAATAAAGCCAAGCTTCTCCAGCGCAGTGTGGATATCCGGGCTTAAGTCCCCATTGAGCACATCCTGAAGAACTGAATCTTTGAGAACTATGGTAGCAGCATTCTTTGTTGAATAAAGAATGTTGCGGTCTTCTTGTAACTTATAAATTTTACAGTATCGGGATAGTTCACTCATTATATTTGAGTGGAGGGGCTATAACGTGTTGGTGGCCTTCAGGAAGCCCCGAATCCGGCTTTGTGGGAACCGATTATGGCCTGAGTGGGGCAATCACAGTCATGGCAGTGTAGTCGCGTCACATATTTATGACACGGCAGAGTGCTC
>JBEKJD010000337.1:0-3060 GCA_050011415.1 Dissulfurispiraceae bacterium
ATGCCGTAAAGTTTACACCCGATGGAGGGGCCGTGTATTTGCGGGCAAAGAAAAACGGCGGGGAGGGCATGGAAATTTCTGTTGAGGACACCGGCATCGGGATCAAGGAAGAAGACATGCCGAAGCTGTTTAAAGAGTTTTCGCAGATCGAATCTTCTTACGACAAGAAATACGAGGGCACGGGGCTCGGTCTTGCATTGACGAAGAAACTTGTCGAACTGCACGGCGGCAGTATATGGGTTGAGAGCGAGTTCGGCAAGGGGAGCAGGTTTGCTTTTGTGATACCGGTCCGGCAGAGAGGCAGGCATGATGCATAAGATACTTGTTGTTGAGGACAATGAGAAGAACCGCATACTGCTCAGAGAGGTTTTGACCTATAACGGTTATGAGGTGATTGAAGCTTTCAACGGTGATGAGGGACTCAAGGCCGCAAAGGAGCACATTCCGGACTTGATACTCATGGACATACAGATGCCGGTCATGGACGGTCTTACCTGCCTGAAGCTTATAAGGGGAAACGCGGATATAGGACATGTAAAAATTATCGCCCTCACATCGTTTGCAATGAAGGGCGACATGGAGAAGTTCATCGAAGCGGGATTCGACGGCTACATGACGAAGCCTATAGACATCGACCGGCTCACGGAATCGGTCAAAGAATTTATAGGGAAAGTGGAGGAGTGAAATATGCAGCAGATCAGGCCCAGAATATTGTGCGTTGACGACGAGGTGAAAAATCTAAAGCTGCTTGGGGCTGTTCTTGTACCTGAAGGATACGAGGTGATAGAGGCCCTGAACGGCAAAGAGGCGCTGAGTAAAATCAGGACGGAGCGGGTGGATATTGTTTTGCTTGATGTAATGATGCCGGAAATGGATGGCTTCGAAGTATGCAGGGAAATAAAAGGGGACAAAAAGTACAGGAATATCCCGGTAGTCATGATTACTGCGCTTACGGCTAAAGCGGACAGGATAAAAGGTATTGAGGCAGGCGCCGAAGAGTTTCTTTCAAAGCCCTTTGACCAGGGCGAGGTGATCGCGCGGGTGAAGATGCTCCTCAGGGTGAAGGAACTTAACGATAAGCTGAATTATGCATATGACAATATCAACCGTCTCACTGTTTTTGGAGAGGACATTATCAATACTTTCAATCCCCTTGAATTTGATTTCATGTCGAAAATAGACGGGATAGTCGGACAGCTTATACGGCAAACCAGCGATATGATTGACATACCGCAAACCATACTCGTCCGGATTCTGAATGAAAAGCAAAGCTATGAATGGTACAGGTATGAAGTTATCTTCGACAAGTTCGACAGGCTGGAGTTTCAAATGACGATCGAATTGCCCAAAGCGGACGATTCGAGACTGCTTTTCTACAATGAAGGGGTAATGGAAGGCCCTATGTTCAAATCCTTTGCCGCGAAACTCAGGGCTTACAATATTTCGGCAAAGAACGTGGTTTGCTATATAAGCAACAACCTCAGCGTTTTTGCTCTCAACTATGGAAGGGAGGTCTCGGCTTATGACGCTGCGGTGCTGAACAGCATCGTTATGCAGACCATGTTTTTGAGGTCTCTGTCTGCGCAGATCAGGGAAACAGAGGACGCCTTCGAGTATACCGTCCAGTCGCTTGCACGGGCCTCAGAGGTAAACGACGAGGACACTGGAAAGCATATAGTCAGGGTCGGTCTCTATTGCGAAGTGCTGGCGAAAAAAATCGGAAAAGAGGACCGTTTCTGCCGCGACATTCGCATTCAGGCTACGTTGCACGATGTCGGAAAGATTCACACACCCTCGGAAATTTTGAGGAAGCCGGGCCCGCTGACGCCGGAAGAGTGGAAGGTGATGCAAAGCCACACCCTTGCAGGAGCGAAGATAATCGGGGACCATACCAGGCTGCAGATGGCAAAAGCGATAGCCCTCACACATCATGAAAGGTGGGACGGAAGCGGCTATCCTCGGGGTATAAGGGATGAGGATCTACCCATTGAAGGCAGAATTATTGCTATTGCGGACCAGTATGACGCGCTGCGAAACCCCAGGGTTTATAAGCCGGCGCTGGACCACAATGCTACCTTTAAAATCTTGACAAAAGGGGATGGACGGACTATGCCCCAGCACTTTGATCCAGTGATACTGAAGGCGTTTGTCGACCTTTCTTCCAAGTTTGATGAGGTCTACGAAACGTTCAAAGGATGATATCTTGTTACGTGCATAATGGTTCGTATAGCAAAAAAAAATGCAATATCAGCATTGTCAGAGATGGAACCGGTCCTTCTCGGCAAGTGCCTTGAGGTCTGCCGTTATCTCTTTGGACTGTGGGTTAAGCGTCCAAGCCTTTTTCATGGTCTCTATAGCGTTATTCTTGTCTGACATTTCCAGGTAGGTCTTGCTCATGTTGTAATAAGCCAGCGCATTGTCCGGGGATATCTTAATACACTCATTATAGAGCTTAAGCGCCTGCTCCGGCTGTCTCACCTTGCGGTATGCTTCTGCCAGACTCTCCATAATAGACATATCCGACGGATTATGACTGTATGACTTGATAAGCATCTCAAGCGCTTTCTCATTCTCGTTTTTAGCAAGATATATTTCCCCCATAAGATGCGCGGATGCGGCAACATCTGTGCGCATGTCGGATACAGCACCTCTGAGAATGGTCTCCGCCCCGCTCGTATCTCCCGTCTTGTAATAAAGCTTGCTGAGCGTAACTATCCTCTCTGTATTGTCCGGGCTGATTTTATAGGCAAGCTTGTAGTATTTTATGGCGGACTCGAGATCTCCCATATTTTCGTATATTTCACCAAGTGCATTATATGATGTCACAAACATGGGGTTTTTTGTTATGGCAGCTTTGAAAAATCCTATCGCTTTGTCCACCTCCCCTTTTGCAAGGTGCAGCAGGCCGAAATTATGGACCACCTTTGCCGCTTCAGGCACAAGAGCCGCTGCCTTGCCGAGGGCGTCTTCGGCCCTCTGGAAGTCTTTCTTCGTCATAGCTTCAGCAAAATTCTTAAGGTAAATTTCCAGAGGACTTGGGTTGAACTTTTTCTCCAGGGC
>JBEKJD010000338.1:0-5135 GCA_050011415.1 Dissulfurispiraceae bacterium
GGAACGGTAATGGTGCTGTACTCAACTCTTCTTAAAGGAGTTATTCCTGATCCGCTTGGGAATATTTTGACCGCATCTCTTATCCATATAGCTGCAGCGATCACGGTTGCGCGTATTATGCTGCCGGAGGTTGAAAAACAGACGAGCGGTACGCTTATCCCGCGTCAGGCTTCTGCAAGCGCCATGGATGCGATAGTAAAGGGCACGATTGATGCCCTCAGTCTTCTTTTAAACATCATAGCGATGCTTATTGTAATGGTGGCCCTGGTACACCTCGTTAATCTGGCCCTTGGTTTCTTGCCCGCTGCTGCGGGAAGGCCTATTACCTTGCAACGGCTGTTAGGCTATATAATGGCTCCGGTGGTATGGCTTTTCGGCATCCCATGGCCGGAGGCCCAAACCGCGGGATACCTGATGGGCACAAAGACAATGCTCAATGAATTGCTTGCATTTATTGATCTTGCCAATCTGCCCGCGGAAGCGCTCAGTCCGCGGAGCAGATTGATCATGACCTACGCTCTGAGCAGCTTTGCGAATTTCGGCAGCCTTGGAATACTCATTGGCGGACTCGGCAGCATGGCGCCGGACCGCCGCAGAGAGATCGCAGGATTGGGCCTCAAGTCTCTCATCGCCGGGACCCTGGCAACCTGTATGACAGGGGCGGTGATAGGGATACTTAAATAAAATTATGGATTTAAGCATTATTCTTCGTTCATTTGTTGAGACGTACGGATACTATGCCTTGTTTGCAGGGACGTTTCTGGAGGGAGAAACGATACTGCTGATCGGTGGGCTCTTTGCTCATTTGGGGTATCTGGATCTGCCTGCCGTGATGTTGGTTGCATTTATAGGGAGTTTTTCCGGCGACCAGATATACTTCTGCATAGGCCGGCTGAAAGGCAGGGAATTGTTGGCCCGGTATCATAAATGGGAAAAACGGGTGGATAAAGTGCACTGCCTTATGGCGCGTTATCATGACCTTATAATGGTCGGATTCAGGTTTGTGTACGGTATCAGAATTTTGACTCCTATAGTCCTCGGCATGAATAAAGGCGTAAAAACAGTCCGTTTCTTTGCGCTTAATGCTATAGGGGCGATGATATGGTCGGTAGTAATCTCCTGTGCCGGGTATTTTTTTGGGTATGCGATTGAAAAACTTATCACGGCTGTCAAGCACTACGAGATTATTGCGTTCTTTGTGCTTGCCGGAATCGGCATTGCCATATTATCGGCTCGCCGGCTTATACCAAAGAGACGGCAACTGTGATATAATTATTTCACTTGTACTTCAGTTCATAAATACGTTTGGAGGCTATAGTTGAAAAGGGTTTCTGTGGAAAGCCTGCAGCCGGGAGCTAAACTGGCAAAAGCGGTGGTGAATGATGGCGGCATGATTCTTATTGGCGAAGGGACGACACTGTCGGACGCTCATATAAACCGTCTGCAGAATATGGGTGTGGGCAGTGTGCTTGTAGAGGGAACGGCAGGGCCTGTGAAAACCAGGGAAGAATTGTTGGCTGATCTGGATGCAAGGTTCAGAAGGACTGAAGGGGAGCCGTACATGTCGACACTGAAAAGGATATTTAAAGAGCAGATAGAGGGGATGAGCGGCTGACATGGAAATCCGGGACATGAGAAGTCAGATTGAAAATGTCGATACGCTTCCGACGATACCAAGCATTTTGAGAAAGCTGCTGGTCATTATCGAGAAGCCGAAAATATCGATTAACGAGATCGGCAGTTTTATTGCCAATGATCCTGTGCTCACTTCAAGGGTGCTCAAAGTGGTCAATTCACCTATTTATGGTTTTCCCGGCAGGATATCCTCGTTGAATCAGGCCTTGATTCTTCTCGGACTTAATGTGGTGAGAGGCATGCTGCTTGGTGTTTCAGTTTTTGAGGCCATGCAGAAAACCATGCTCGGCCTATGGGAGCATTCATTGGGCTGCGCCATTGCATCGCGTATTATTGCAAAGAAAAAGGGATTAAAAGAGCCCGAGGAGATTTCGATCGCCGGTTTATTGCACGATATCGGCAAGGTTGTCCTGGGGCTTAAATTCCCTGCAGAATATGGTCTGGCCATAGCTGATGCTCAAAAATCGGATATCTTCATGGTTGAGGCGGAAAGGAAACATTTTAATATAACCCATGCCGATGCAGGCGGATGGGTCGCCCTGAAATGGAATTTTCCTCAGAATCTTGTCGAGCCTATAGAATATCACCACAAGCCGCATCTCTCAAGAGGAGTACCCGTTCAGACTGCAATAGTCCATTTTGCAGATGTTCTGACGCGTGCAAAGGGGTTCGGTTTTTCCGGCGACAACTATGTTCCGGCAGTTCATCCGGCGGCGTGGCAGGCGCTTAACCTGTCTGATGAGGTATTGAAGGAAATAGTAATGGAACTGGATGACGCATTTGGCGAGGCTGAAAACTTCCTGCTTTCAGATGAGTAGCCCCAGGACCGTTGTTGTTATATCCAAAGACCGGGTACTCAGCAGCATAGTCAATAAGTTCCTTAAGGAGTGCTGCCAGGTTATTGAATTTGCCGCGCTCCGATCAGCACTGGACTATATTTACAGTTCAATTCCGGACGTATTGCTTATTGACATGGCGTCCGGGGACCCCGCCACAGTAACAATCCTGAACGATTTAAAGAGCGATCCGATTTTGGGCCATTTATCGGTGTTTGCTGTTTTTGACGATGGCGCTGTCCTTCCGCATTGGGATTATCTTCTCGTCGATGATTACATTAAGCGATCATCACTTGAAGTGGAAATAGTGCCGCGGGTTGAATTGTGCATACAAAGAGCGGAGCGCATGGTCGAAGTAAATCCGTTGACGGGATTGCCGGGGAATATTCAAATCACGAAGCAGATACAAAAACGGCTGGATGCAGGTGAGCAATTCGCCCTCGCCTATGCCGATCTCGATTACTTCAAACCATATAACGACCGTTTCGGATTCAGCAGGGGCGATGAAGTCCTGAAGATGCTCGGGCGGCTTATCCTCAATACTCTTGTTTTTATTATGGATTGCGACAGCATTGAAGAGACCGCCGGAAAGATTATCGGGTTTTTCGACAGGATCATTCCCACTTTTTACGATCCCGAAGAAAGGGCAAAAGGTTTCATAGAATCCTTGGACAGGGAAGGACAAAAAAGGGATTATCCTCTCATTAGCCTCTCAATCGGTATTGTCTGCAACAGGGACAAAGAGTTTACTCATTATGGGGAGATGGCTGAAATTGCATCCGATATGAAAAAGTATGCCAAAACAGTGACCGGGAGCTGCATCAAGATGGACAGAAGAAACTGATGGTCTGCTCAGACTCTAATCAAAAAGCCGTATTATAGTGTCAGCTTTATCCTCAATGGTCTTGATACTCTGCGACATCGACTTGTGGTCTTTCTTTATTTTGTGCAGCTCGTCGGAAATATTCAGAGCAGCAAGTATGGCGGCTTTAAGCGGGGTCATATGAGGGGCCGCCGCATAAACTTCTTTCAGTTTTCCATCTACAAACTCGGCCAGCTGCACAAGGTATTCGGACGCTTCGCTGTCACCCTTGATTATGTATCTCTGTCCGAGAATATGTACTTCCACATTTCCCATGCAGACCTGTTAGAGTTCTATTGATTCCAGTTCGTTGAATAAATCCTCAATGCTGGTTTTTATCGAGGTTTTCTCAACCAGTAATTTATCGATTTCCTCGTCCTTTGACTTTAAGATGCTTTCAAGTTCTTCTACCCGCTTCTCAAGACTGGTTTTTTCCTCTTTCAATATTTTGATCTTTTCAACGGCATAAGTTATCTTCTCTTCAAAAGTTTTCAACATATTCATAATTTCCTCCAAGTAAAAGGGCTATAGACCATAGACAATGGGCTATAGAAAACAAAATTTTCTACAAAAAGAATAATACACAATTTCGTGAAAAAAAGCCAAGTTACAGGTCAGGTGTTTTTACCCATTGCCTATAGCCTATTGCCTATGGCCTTTTTTATAGTTCACCGATGTGATTATGCGCCAAAGAAACATCGCCGCCGCGGTTCGACCGTAAATACTCGAAATAGGTTGTCATTACTTTCTTCACGTAAATTCTGGTTTCGCCATAAGGTATATCTTCTATGAATTCATCAACGGTCCTGTATTTGCCCGTTTTCATCCAGTCATTTACCGCATCCTCTCCCCCGTTATAGGCGGCAAGGGCAAGGGGTACGGAGCCGAATTTGTTGAGCAGATGCATGAGATAATAGCTTCCGAGCATTATGTTGGTCCCGGCATTGTGCAGCCCAGGTGAATTCTTGAGATTCACCTTCATGTTTTTGCTATACAGGTGGGCGGTACGGGGCATCAACTGCATCAGTCCTATGGCGCCTGCAACAGACTGTGCTCCAGGCTCGAACCGCGATTCTTCGCGCATTACGGAGAGGATTAAATAAGGGTCCAGCGAGGTCGCTGTCGAGGCTTCCTCCACTTCGGGCCAGAAAGCGAGCGGGTAATACAGTTCGTGCAGTTCCTCGCTGTAGGGGACTCTTGAAACAAGCGCCACTGCGGTCTTGTAAATGCCGAGTTTCTGAAGATATGAGCTGATAGAAATGAGATCGCCTGGAGACGGATCTTTTTTTGACAGAAGCAGCAACTCAGATGCAGCCTCGTCCTTCAGGCCGATCTTCGACAGTATATCGACTCTTTCCGACAGATGCGAATTCAAAGAGGGTCTTAAGGAGGTCCTGATAATTGCCTGTGGTTTATGTTTATTCTTGAGGCAGGTCAGATAGCCATAAAAATCATGGTCGTTCTCCTGGTCCGGATAGGGATTCGGCGGTTCCTTATCGCCCAGCAATTGCCTGCACTTTCTGCTCCAGTAAAGATATTTTGGGTCCCCATATGTTGCAGCAAGCTGCGAGAGCACTTTAGATGCTTTTTTGTAATCCCCCGATACATAGTACGTCCATCCTGTGGCCCATAGAGCCTCTTCCCTGGCGGCAGGATAGTGAGAAAGAACACTGCTGAAGATATCAAAGGCCTCGCCGCTTTTGCCTGCCCGTCTTTTCATGGCTCCATATGCCAGCATCACACCAGCCATTCTTTTATCGGCAGTTTTGACGAATTCGGGAAGCTCGGACTGAAATGTATCG
>JBEKJD010000339.1:0-4219 GCA_050011415.1 Dissulfurispiraceae bacterium
AAAATTGTCTTTTCTGTCTTCTATATGCTTTTCAATGAACCTGAGGTCATAAAGCCTGGCAGCCATTTCACTTGCAATCGCCGCAGCATCAGGGTTTTTAGAGGCTATCTCTGCGGCCTTTGCCGTGCTGGTGACCTCGAAGTGGGGTATATTAGGCATATTTGCGGCAAGCCACATCTTGCATTGCGCGAAGGGCTGAGGGTGGGAAAATATCCTCTTTACCTTTTTTCTATCACCGTTTTTGGATAAGAGATTTTGCGATACTTCCAGAAGCGCCTCCGCTGAGATCTTTAAGTCACAATCCATAAACATATCAAGAGTGGAACTGACAATGCCTTCATTGGAATTCTCAATGGGCACAAGGCCATAATTTACTTTACCGCTTTCAACTTCATCGAAGACCCCTTTTATGCCTATTACCGGGATGTAATGTGCGGAGTGCCCGAAGTGCCTTAGCGCGGCAAGGTGCGCAAATGTTCCCTCTGGTCCGAAATAGGCTACTTTGAGCGGTTCTTCGAGGGAGAGAGAGGCCGATATGATTTCCCTGAATATAATCCGGTGAGTGGAATTTCAGATTGGACTCTCTTTTTATTTTTGCTATTTCAACAGCCAGATTGGCCCTTCTGTTCAAGAGTTCCAGTATTCCGGAGTCGATCGCATCTATCTCCTGGCGCTTCTCCTGCAGGTCGTGAGTGTTATTTGTATGTTTGTCCATGGTTTTTGATAATACAGGAATACTCTTCGATTTTTCAATAAATAAACAGCAGGTAATAGGTTATAGGTGATGGGTCATAGATGGTTAGAAAACTTATAGATATTTATTCAATGACCTGTTACCTATGACCTATTACCCATCACCTGCTTTTTGTCTACAGTTTGTGAAGCCTTATTATATTTGTTTTTCCCAGGAAGGGAGAACTTGCAACAAGGACGATATTGTCTCCTTTATTTACAAGACCATCCTTAACCAGCGATCTTTCTATATCAGCCAGGCAATCCGTATCGAGTATCTGATTGCTCCCGCGTTTGATCATTCTCCCTGTAACGCCCCAGTAGAGAGGCATTCGCCCCAATACCTTCTCATCAGGAGTAAACGCGATGACCGGAACATTCGGTTTTATCTTGGCAAGGAGTCTGGCTGTAAAACCTTTATTGGTGAAAACCACAATAGCCTTTGCGCTTATATCGCGGGCTGCATTGCAGGCCCCGTCGGAAACAGCCTCCGGGAACTGGTCTCCGGGCTGATAGGGCGACTGGATCTTGTGGAAAAAGTGCTCTTCGGTATATTTGATTATAGTGTCCATCATTTTTAACGCTTCAATGGGATAGTTCCCGGATGCGGTTTCAGCAGACAGCATGAGCGCATCTGTCCCGTCAAGCACGGCATTTGCCACATCAGAAGCCTCTGCCCTTGTCGGACGGGTATGCTGAGTCATTGACTCAAGCATCTGAGTGGCGGTAATTACCAGCTTGCCTCTTTTGTTTGCCAGGTCGATAAGCATCTTCTGGATCATCGGCACCTTCTCAGTCGGCATCTCTACGCCGAGATCTCCTCTTGCCACCATGATGCCGTCGACAATATCGATAATACCGTTTATGTTATTTACCGCTTCAGGTTTCTCGATCTTGGCGATCAGGGGCGGGAGTGTTATTCCTTTCCTTTTGGCCCACCTTAACACAAGCTCGATATCGGCAGGCGTTCTTACAAAAGAAATGGCCGCGTAATCTACGCCTGCGGCCAATCCGAATTCAAGGTCTTTCCGGTCTTTTGATGTAAAGGCTTGCAGTGAGGTTTCGGACCCGGGCAGATTGACGCCCTTCTTTGATTTCAGCAGTCCGCCTTCCAGTACCTTTGCCCTGAGCGACTTTGCAGATTTATCATGCACAGAGAGCTTGATGAGTCCGTCGTCGAGGACCACCATCTCTCCTTCCTTAACATCCTGAAGAAGGGCAGGGTATGATATGAATAATTTTTGTGGTGTACTGATGTCCTGACCGGGAAAGATGGAGATTTCCTGGCCTGTTTTCAGGAATATCCCGTCGCCTTCGACATTGCCCACCCGTATCTTTATCCCCTGCAGGTCCTGCAGGATGGCGACCACTTTTTTTTGTCTGAGGGCTTCACCGCGCACAAGCGATATGACATTGCTGTGTGTTTTATGATCGCCATGAGAAAAATTCAACCGTGCCACATCCATACCGCTCTTGATAAGTGAACGTATCATTTTGTGTGAGTTTGTTGCAGGCCCTATAGTGCAAACAATTTTTGCTTTTCTCATAAACGCCTCCTAATCGTGACGCGGTGAAAAGTCTTGTTCTATTTTGCAGTGTCCCCGTGTCTCCGCATCTCCGTGTCCCCGTGTCATTATGTTTTCAGTGCCTAAGCCTGTTTTTTTTGGGTTGTGCTGTGTTTCAGGCGTCCTTTACCTTTTGACGGGCAGTCAGAACGGTAATGGGCCCCCACGCTTTCTTTTCTTCTTAATGCGGCCTCTGTAATGATAAGGGCAACGGTAAGCATGTTCTTCAGTTCGTTATCTCTCCTTGAAGCAAAGTCCATATCGGGAATAAATTTCCATTCGGAAAGACGTTCCAGTGCATCCTGGAGAGATGTTTCGCTACGTATTATGCCTACATTTTTCCACATAATGTTTCTGAGAGATTCCCGTTTACTATCTGAATCAGGGAGTTTGTTCGCATATGCCTCTGTTGACGTCAAGTCTTTATCTGTTACCCCGGTCCCGCGTTTCCGGCCTGCAGGTGATGTTTGCCGTGCTGCTGCACAGCCCGCCCTGTATCCATATACGAGTCCCTCAAGCAGACTGTTGCTCGCAAGCCGGTTGGCGCCGTGAACTCCTGTGCATGCGACTTCACCCGCCGCATATAACCCAGGCACAGAGGTGCAGCCGTTAAGGTCTGTCCTGACACCGCCCATGATGTAATGTGCGGCCGGTGAAACAGGAACCATATCTACGGTTATATCAAGAGAGTATCGCAGACAGGTGGAATAAATCCTCGGAAAGCGGTTTCTTATGAATCCGCCGTCCAAGTGCCTGAGATCAAGATATACGTGATCTGTTCCGGTGGCGGTCATCTCGGATATGATCGCCCTTGACACCACATCCCGCGAAGCAAGCTCCGCATCCCGATGATAACGCTTCATGAACTGTTCTCCTGCTTTGTTTTTCAGAAGAGCCCCTTCGCCCCGCATTGCTTCGCTGAGCAGGAATTGGGGAGCAGAGGGTATAAAAAGCGCGGTGGGATGAAACTGCACGAATTCCATATCTTCGAGAATTGCGCCTGCCCGGTATGCAATCGCCATTCCGTCACCTGTTGCAACAGCAGGGTTTGTGGTCCTTGAAAAAATCTGCCGGTTGAATCGCCATGAGCGTGCAGGATTCTCCGGCGGGAATGGGCAGCCTCCATGGTAAAGGCAAGCTTTGTCCCCTCGCGGTCAAATTCAGCGCCCCACTCAATGAGTTCGGATATTCTCTCTGGACCCTCCTCAACGAGCACGCGCACCGCACTTTCTTTGCAGAGACCATCGCCGGCTTTTATAGTGTCCTCAAAGTGGATGCCCACCTCGTCCTCATCGCTGAGCGCAACAGCAACACCGCCCTGGGCATATTCCGTACTGCTTTCGGTGGGGATATCTTTTGTCACTACGAGGACATTGCCGTGAGCTGCAAGTTCGATGGCCGACCTTAGACCGGCAACCCCGCTGCCGATGACAAGGAAATCGGTTGTTATTTTTTGCATATGATATGATCCGGCATTTGAGTCAATTTCAGGTCGGCATTGTCCATGTGTCTGAATTCTACCATATAGAACTGTGCAAAAACGAACGGGCAGGTCAATGTGCGATCTGACCTTTCCTTCCCTTGCTGATTAAAGAACGACTTATCCTAACTTTCAAAAAATAGCAACTCCATAAGAAAAGCGGAAACGAGGCTTTCACCAATTAATCCGCAAGCCGCATCCCTCCCGGAAAACAACAATTACGACTTGTAACCGCGCGACGTTATCGTTGCCTTACGGCACGATAGTTGGTACTATTGACATCCGACTTCAACCATAATAGAATCAGTCAATAGAGCAACTCATTAGTGTCCGGTTAAGAACTGTATAAATCCAATTGGTTTTGGATTTTGTTTAAATTTTGTAAATAGTCGTTGCCCTGAAGCGCTTGCTGCAAGGGCATTTTCTCGAAAATTGTCACAGA
>JBEKJD010000340.1:0-2888 GCA_050011415.1 Dissulfurispiraceae bacterium
GGAATTTTGCGACTGTAGCGTGACGAGTCATAGAACTGTCAAAACAAAGCGAGCGAAAGAGATTCATCTGCTGCCTGAATTGCAATGCCAACCAATATTTCCTTGACATTAATCAGGATTAGTTTTATCCTATATTTAGTTAGAGAGTATTTTGAATGGACGCCGGCAGGTTGGATGACGGGGTCTATAAAAATTCAGGAAAAGGAGGCAGCTATGGCAAGCGCAAGAGACATAGACATGAGAAACTACTGCGACGCGGTATTTGATGAGTTGATGAATGCCAAATCAATGGTACTTGGCCTGGCAGATTCCATAGGTCAAATGCAGTTGCAGGAGAAAGAGTTGCTAAAAACGCATATCAGACACTTCCATGATATTGCAGATACTATCGATTGGAAGCTCGAAATCCTCACAAAAGTGTGCCCGGCCGACTGGACGAGATACTCAGCAGGGGCCGAAAGCGCTTCTGTCAAAGCTCCTGAAAGCTTTGAAAAAGAGTTTGCAGCAGGCGGTGATATAGGCGGATGATCTCCATTGAAAAAACAAATGAGGAAAAAATGGCAGGACCGCTTCCTGCCATTTTTTTTTGCACCGAAATTCTGACCCCTGAGATGATCGCTAATGTTGAAAAAGCTCGCCGAATGCTGTACTCTTAGCTATAGTTGGATTCTCTTATTATTCTCAGGGCGCACGATAAATTATGGCCGATGAATATGCTGCTACATTCGCAGTAACTTCTATTGAAGCAATCGTAAAGGAAAAGTTTTCTGACGCCAGCTCCATAAAGCTCCTGTGGCGGGGAAAAGAATCCTTTAATACCATTTTCGATGCTGTCAGGAAGGCCACGCAGTTCATCTGCCTTGAATTTTATATATTCAGAAATGACGAAACCGGATGCGAACTGGCGGAAATCTTAAAAGAAAAGAGCCGCGAAAAAGTGCGGGTATACCTACTTTACGACCACTTCGGTTCCATTGGAACACCGCGGAGTTTCTGGAACAGCATGAAAGAAGCAGGTGTCCAGATAGCGGCCTCACGCCCCTTTAAATGGATTTCTCCATTCCATTATGTTCACCGGAACCACAGCAAGCTTATTGTCATTGACGCTCAGAAGGCATTTACCGGCGGAATAAATATCGCCAATGAATACAGTGGTTTTCACCTTAAGTTCAAAGGAATGAAATGGCGGGACACAGGCATTATGCTTGAGGGACCTATAGTACACAATCTTTACAAGAGTTTCAGAAAGAACTGGTTTGCCTGGGCCAGGGAAATCATTGAAGCTCCGTCTGAAGCAATTCAGTACAGCAATTCGGGGGACATCTCCTCAGAAGCACCCATTCGGGTCATGCCCATTTTTGTTAATGCGGCTAAAGGAAGGAGAAAGATGAGGCGCCTGCTTTATTACAGCATCAACCATGCCCGGAAAAGTATATCACTGACCACCGCTTACTTTACCCCCAGCAGGAGAATGGTTGAGACCCTGGAGCAGGCGGTGGCTCGCGGCGTGCGAGTCAGACTGCTTGTCCCGGGGATAACTGATGTCCCTCCGGCAGCATATGCGGGAAGGGCTTTTTTCACCAGGCTGCTGAGAGCAGGCGTTGAAATTTATTCCTATACCGGCGAAATTCTCCATGCAAAGACCTCTCTCTTTGACGAATGCTGGGGGATAATCGGCTCAACCAATCTTGACTTCCAGTCCCTGCGCTATAATGACGAAGGCAATGTCGGCATTCTCGATCTCAATTTCGCATCTAAAATAAACGACCTGTTCGAAGAGGATATTAAGCACTCCGCAAGAATCGATGAAGCGGAATGGCATAGAAGACCGCTGTTTGAAAAAATAAAGGAATACTTTTTCTCTTTCTTCAGAAGGAGGCTATAAGAGGTGAGATATGCCGGTCAATGAAATTTATGAAGTAGTCATCGTGGGAGGGGGGCCTGCCGGGCTCACCGCAGGCCTCTATTGTAAAAGGGCTGCGTTGAAGACAGTCCTTTTCGAAAAAGGAATGCCCGGCGGTCAGATTGCCATATCAAAAGAGGTGGAGAACTACCCCGGCATGGAGGGCATAACCGGATTTGATCTGGCAGAAAAACTGGTCCATCATACACAGTCGTTCGGTCTCGACATTATCCGGCAGGAAGTTACTGCAGTGAACGCGGGCCCCGATCTTCATTCGGTCCGGCTTGCAGGTGGTGACCTGCTCTACACCTCGGCCCTGATCCTTGCGGCGGGCGGGATCTTGCGCAAACTCGGCATACCCGGTGAAGCTGAATACCTCGGAACAGGTGTTTCCTACTGCGCCACATGCGATGGGTTCTTCTTCAGAAATAAAACCGTAGTTGTTGTGGGAGGTGGAGATACTGCTGTCGAAGAAGCAATTTATTTGTCAAAACTGGCAAAAAAAGTATATATCGTTCATAGGAAAAATACGCTGCGGGCCGGCAATTTACTCCAAAGTCGTCTTATGGCTGATCCTGGAATTGAAATAATCTGGAACACCGTCATTACTGAAATCAGGGGAGACGGCAAAACAGTCAGCGCAGTTTTTTTTGAAAATGCCGAAACCGGAGAAAAGGGCGAATTGCCTGTAGACGGCATATTCATCCTTATCGGCCATTCCCCAAATAACCAATTGATCCCCCCGGAGGTCCGGACGGACGAACAGGGCTTCGTAATCACGGACGAGAAGTGTGCGACAAATGTGCCGGGCATCTTCGCTGTTGGGGACCTGAGGCGGAAGTTTGCCAACCAGATCGTTGTTGCCGCTGCTGACGGGTGCATAGCAGCGCTGGCTGCAGCGCATTATGTCGAGGCGCGGAAAGGAGGGGGATGAGACACATCAATCGCCATATAAAAAAAACTATAGCACGCAGGAAACTTGAGC
>JBEKJD010000341.1:0-2878 GCA_050011415.1 Dissulfurispiraceae bacterium
ATAGGACAGGAAAAGGCAAAGAAGGTGCTGTCCGTAGCTGTTCACAATCACTATAAAAGGATATTCCGCGGCGCCAGGTCCGATGTCGAACTGCATAAAAGCAACATACTGCTGATCGGGCCGACGGGCACTGGAAAGACTCTCCTTGCGCAGATACTTGCCAGGTTCCTTGATGTCCCTTTCACTATAGCGGATGCGACAACACTGACGGAGGCGGGCTATGTGGGGGAGGATGTTGAAAATGTGCTCCTGAAATTGCTGCAGGCGGCTGAGTATGATGTGGAGCGGGCGCAAAGGGGGATCATCTATATTGATGAGATAGACAAGATAAGCAGAAAAGCGGACAGCCCCTCGATAACGAGAGATGTTTCCGGCGAAGGTGTTCAGCAGGCGCTTCTGAAGATAATCGAAGGGACTGTAGCGAATATCCCGCCGCAGGGCGGCAGGAAGCATCCCCAGCAGGAATACATACAACTCGATACATCTAATATTCTCTTTATGTGCGGCGGAGCATTTGTCGGACTTGATGCAATAATAGAGCGCAGGACCGGTAAAGGAAGAATAGGCTTTGGTTCAGAAGTGGTGATGAAAAAGGACAAGAGCACTCATGTTCTTGGCCTTGTCGAACCGGAGGACCTTATGCGCTACGGGCTGATCCCCGAATTTGTAGGCCGGCTTCCCGTTGTAGCAACCCTGGAAGAACTGGATGAGGCTGCGCTGATAACAATATTGACTCAGCCCAGGAATGCGCTCGTAAAACAATATCAGAAACTCTTTATGATGGATAATGTCAGGCTGAAGTTTACCGAAGGCGCTCTCTCCGCTATAGCGAAAAAAGCTGTTGATAGAAAGACAGGGGCCCGCGGATTAAGGGCCATCCTTGAAGACGTAATGCTTGATGTTATGTACGATATCCCCTCAAAGAGAGGTGTTACAGAGTGTATTATCAGCGAAGAGGCCATATCGCATAAGGAACGGGCCATACTCGTTTACGAGGATAGGGCTGAATCGGCATAAGTTGCATGAAAACTGTAAAAGATATCTTAAAAGACCCAAGTCGTGAAATCTGGTCAGTTTCTCCCATGACTACGGCATATGAGGCTCTCGAAGTGATGGCTGAGAAGGATATCGGGGCTTTATTGGTCTTTGAAAATGACCGACTTGTCGGCATTTTTTCGGAACGCGATTATGCAAGAAAAGTGATACTGAAAGGAAAGTCTTCCAAAGATACAAATGTCGGCGAACTGATGACTCAACAGGTACTTTATGCTAAACCGGAAAATACCCTTAATGAATGTTTGGCGTTGATGACGTCGAAACATATCCGTCATTTGCCCATCTTTGATAAGGACCGAATTACGGGTATCATAACGATCGGCGATGTGGTCAAAGAAATTATTTCCGAACAGGAGATTACTATTAAAGGTCTTGAAGGCTATATTTCCGGTAGATGAAAATGTGGTTGCATCCCCTGTGAATGAAAGCGGTGTCTGCTGCTGATTATCAGAGGTTTCGTATCAGCGCTTTTTCTATGACGTTTCGGATCCGGTCCTGCAGGAGCGGATCATGCACTCCGGCAACGGTTTGCTCTATCCAGTCGACATCTGCATCGTCAAGTGTTTTTTCCGGTTGAGCGGTTTGCGCACAATTACTCTTACCGGACTGCTTTCCGTCGCGGCTGAAGAGTGACAGATTAGTTCTGCCATGTCTGAAGTCAATGGCAGTTATCCCGTATGCATTCAGCTTTTTCAACATGGCTTGTTTGAAAAACTTCAATTGCTGCAGCCAGAGGGGAGAATCGACATTGACCGTCAATATGCCATTATTGAGATTTGCGGGACAGGTGTGGAGAGACAGCGGCTCATCAAATAACCCGGTCCATTCACTTTGTAAACAGGCAAGAGTGAGCCTGTGCTCCATTCCAATATTTTTAAAAAGACAGGCTAAGATCGACCCGGTGTCCTGCACGTTGCTAAAGCGCCTTGACGACTTTCCTGGAACGGATGCATCTGGTACACACATAGGACCGCTTATTACCGCCGTCAGTCACAATCTTTATTTTCTGTATATTCGGCATAAGCGTGCGTTTGGTCCTGTTATTTGCGTGGCTTACGTTATTTCCAACGGCTTGTTTCTTGCCACATATTGAACATGCTGCCATGATTTTGCCTCCTTTGTTAATTGCTTTAAAAAAGTCTTTTATGATAACATTTCATGATAACTCTTACAAGTAAAAATAAAGTGAGAGGCAAGAAGGATGAAGCAGGGACTTCCTGCTTTCCACTTGGAAGATGATGGGAGGACCATACACGGATGCCGGGCAGTGAGATAAAAAGCATTGAACTTGCGAAGGAACTGAACCTGAAGCCTTCTGAGGTAGTGAAGCTGGTTGAACGGATTCGCGGTGTGGAATTTAAAAAAGGCACTTCGCGCGTAAATATCACCGCTGAAGAAGCGACGAAGATCAGGGCTGGAGAAGCGGCTAAAGCAGGGGAACCAGCCGGTAAAAAGAAAAAAGCGCCGGAAATTCACGAAAAAATTTCCGCAGAGGCGCCGCGCCGGGAAAAGCCGGAAGGTGGCGCGCCAAAGGCAGAACCGGTAATAAAGAAAGTCCGCAAGGTCCACGAGCCTGCGCCGGCAGAGCCTGCAAAGCCTGTTGAAATCGAAAAAGAGGTTTTTGCCGAAATAACGGTTGAAGAGGAAACCATAGTTCCAACTCCGCCGCTTGTTCTTGCTGAAGATGAGGAAGAGGCTAAAGTCCCGGACAGGTTCAAAAAAGAGATAGAAGTCGAGAAGGTCGAGAAGATAAAGGTCAAGCCGACCATGCAGAAGGCCTTCCAGGCCATTAAAAAAATCGAACCTAAGAAATGGGTTGATC
>JBEKJD010000342.1:0-2873 GCA_050011415.1 Dissulfurispiraceae bacterium
TCTATTATCTCTTCATCGTAATATCCTGTCATGAATATTACCGGTATCCCGAATTCCAAAAGTATCTTTTCAGCTGCCTGAATCCCATCCATCCCCGCACCTAAGTTGATATCCATAAGCACAACTTCAGGATTATCCTTCCCGGCCAACACAAGGGCCTCCTCTCCGGTTGTTGTGATTTGGGCTGTTTCATAGCCCATCGTTTTGAGGATGTCCTGCAAATTCAGCGCGGAAAGCACCTCATCTTCAACAATCAATATCTTGCCTTGCGCCATCTTTTAGATCCCCGCAGGAATACCTTTGTCCCTGAACCTGATTATAAACACGTTTCTATTTTGTGTTTTTATTTCCAATTTCCCCTTTATCTGTAATTCAACAAGCGCACGCACAATCTTTAAGCCCAAAGATTCAGCTTTTGTTAGATCAATACTTTTGGGTATTCCGATTCCGTTGTCGCTGAACGCCAGTTCTATAATTCCATCTTCATTTTTGAGGGCCTTTATTATTATCTCTCCCTTTTTATTGTCGGGGAATGCATATTTCAGGGCATTGGTCATTAGTTCGTTTATAACGAGCCCCAGGGGCGTTATAGTGTCGATGGAAACCGGAATCCTCGCAACGTCCACCTGGAGAGAGATTTGCCCGTTGTCGGCATCATGACTTTTCATTAAAGCATCGGCAAGGTCGTTGATGTAGTCGCTCAGATATACCTGTGATAAATTTTTGGCCTTATACAACTTCTCATGGACGAGGGCCATTGACTGTATTCTGTTTTTTGTGTCCTCCAATATCTGTAATGTCTTTTTATCATCAATACCACCGGACTGGAGATTAAGAAGGCTGATGATGACCTGCATGTTATTCTTCGTCCTGTGGTAAAGCTCTCTTAGAAGTGTCTCTTTTTCCCGAAGGGACTGCTGGACCTGCTCCTCGGCCATCTTTCGCTCGGTTATGTCCTGTGCTGTGCCGAATATACTGAGGGCTTTGCCGGATGAATCACGCCTGACAACGCCAAAGGCTTCCATCACCCACTCGCGGCCTGAATCATTTATGATACGGACGTCTACATGGTAGGGATTAGCGTCACTCTCAAGAGCTTTGAAGAAATTAGTCTCCATGGTGGCATGGTCGTCCGGATGGACCAGTCGTGCAAATTCATTAAAGGACGGCACAAAATCCTCAGGGGACCTGTCGAAGAGCCTGTATGTTTCATTGGACCATTCAAGCTCCTGGGAAATAAGGTTCAGGTCCCAACTCCCCAGATGGGCCACTCTCTGAGACTCGCTCAATTGCCACTCTCTTTTTCTGAGCTTCTCTTCAGCTTTTTTCCGGTCAGTGGTATCGGTATGAATGCCGACAAGTCCGACAACTTTACCATCTTTACTTTTGATGGAATATGCCCGGAGATAAATATCCTTTTCGTTTCTGTCTTTATCCAACATTTTCACTTCGCCGGCAAAAAAACCGCCCTTCATAATTGTGCGAAATATCTTCGCTCCCTCTTTTTCATCAGCATATACAGTTGACGGCGGCCCGGAAACACCATCTACTTCACTGACAGACAACCCAAACAAATTGGTAAAAGCCTCATTCTGATAATAATGCCTTCCCTCAGGCGTAGACATACCAATTGCATCTGTGGCGCTGTCCACAGCCATTTGAAAATAAAGCAGCGCCTCCTCTGCCTTTTTGCGTTCAGTGATGTCGGTGAACATCGCAAAGGAGCCCTTGAAATGATGATCATCATCGAGGATGGAGGTAGCAGCAGCAAGAGTCCAGACTGTCTGTCCGTCTTTACGGCGGAAACGGCGTTCAGAGAAATCCGATACTCCCTGGAAGCGGCTCTCCATTCTTCTATGGTGATCGGCAGCATCCTCATCGAACATGAAAGCGATCACAGACTGTCCGATCATTTCCTCGGCGCTGTAACCGAGCATGTCAGCCATCCTCTCGTTGACAAAGGTGGTCATGGTATCTTCTCCAATCACCCATATGCCTTCGTTGGCCGTGTCGACGATTCTGCGATACCTCAACTCACTGTCCCTTAAAGCGATTATTGAATCCTCTTCACTACGATAAAAAATTTCCTGACGCCTCTGGTAAAAATATAATCCAATTATGCCTGATATGCACATGAGGCCGAAGAGCGCACTTTGCATCTTAACAGCCCGTCGCCAATCATAATAGATCGAATCAATGCCCCTGCTAACAGTTACAATCAAAGGTTTATTTATTTTTACGCGGCCCGGATTTACAGTGCTAAGGGCCATCATAGGCTTCTCGCCCGTGGCAAAATAGATACCGGTAAAAACGTTCTCAGGTTTGCCGCTTTGCATATGTCTGGTAATAAAGGAACCAGGTGCAGCCCTATTTATGCCTGCCTCGTCTTCCCGCTGCGGAATCATCAGAAATTGCAGGCCATCACCGTGAACGATGGAACTCCACATATCAGGCGCATATAGTACCGAGCTTAAAATGTTGCTGAAATATAAAGGATCAAGAGTGGCCGTGATTATGCCGTTGAACTCACCGTGCGGTCCTGAAATAATCAGTGTAACATTCATCCCGATAATTCTAGTCTCCGATGTCTTGAATGGCGGCGATATATATAGTGTTTTTGGGTCAGGCTGTCGGCGGGGTACATAAAAATATTCTCTTGAACTGAAATTCTTACCGGAAAGACCGGCACGATCTGTTGCCAGTACAGTACCAAGGGCGTCAGTAATATAGATTGTGCGGATACCGGGCATGGCATCGTCGAGAGCTTTAAGTCGATGATTTACTTCTCGCCATCCAAAGGCACGCCACTCCGGAAGTTCTTCCCTTACCAGTTGCAGCCCCCGGTTGACGGCTTCAAGGTGTTGCCCTATAGT
>JBEKJD010000343.1:0-2863 GCA_050011415.1 Dissulfurispiraceae bacterium
GCCACAGTAGAGCGCTTAATAAGCATATTCCTTAAATCTTTTATAGCGCCGCCGGTTGAAAGGTCCATTACTGCGTCTGCCCCATGTCTTATCAGCACTTCAAGCTTTTGTATCTCCTCGTCATATGAAACCCTGTCTTTCGAGGTGCCGATGTTCGCATTAATTTTCGTGCTCATTCCCCTGCCGATACCGAGAGGAGCAATAGAATGAAGCATGTTCCGGGTGATGACCGAAAACCCCTCGGCAATGTCTGATGCGAGTTTTTCAGGCGATAACGATTCTGCCGCAGCTACTGCTTTTATTTCATCAGTAAGTAAGCCTTTCTTTGCATGTTCTATGCGTGTCATGGTTTTCTCCTTAATTCAGGCTATTGCCTATTGCCATGTTTATTTCTTCCAGATAGTTTCCTGCTGCTGTCTTTGTATCTGCCTCGCCTAATATCCCGCTGATAAGCGCTATGCCTCCGGCTCCTGAGCGCATCACCGCTTTTATCGTATCGCGCTTGATCCCGCCAATACCAAAAACAGGTATGCCTATTTCTCCTGCAACTTTGTTCAGCGCCTCGAGCCCCACCGGCCTGCCGTATTTCAATTTTGAAGGGGTCTGATAAAGCGGACCGAAAGTGATAAAATCAGCCCCCTCCTTTTCAGCAATGTGCGCTTCCTGCAAGCTGTGAGAAGAGACACCGATCAAAAGGCGTCCACCCGCTGCTTTTCTGACTGCGTATGCAGGCAGTCCCGCCTGCCCGAGATGAACACCGTCTGCTCCGGCACAGAGGGCTATATCGGTCCGGTCATTTATAAAAAGCATGGCGCGGTACTCAGAGGTCAACACTCTCATCCTGTATGCCATACCAAGCAATTCCCTGGTGGACAAATCTTTCTCCCTTAACTGTATCGCCTTGACGCCTGCCTTCAGCGCACCTTTGACAGACTCAAAAAAAGAACCACTGTCAGAAAACAGCGTCCTGTCAGTTATCAAATACAATTTAAAATCCAGTGTCTGAATTGCCTTTATAACATTCCCTCCAGCGGACTGCTCGCGGCAGCGTAAAGCTTTTTTCCCATCCTCCCCGCTCTATATGCCAGCCGTCCGGCAATAACGGCGTGCTTCATCGCAGACGCCATTGCTACAGGGTCTCCGGCTGCAGCTATGGCCGTATTGATAAGCACCGCATCGCAGCCAAGTTCCATCGCAATAGTTGCATCAGAAGCTGTGCCGACTCCGGCATCGACCAGAACAGGCACTTTCGCAGCCTCCAGGATTATTCTGATGTTGTATGGGTTCCGAATGCCAAGTCCTGAGCCTATCGGAGCACCGAGCGGCATTACAGCCGCAGCGCCGGCCTCCTCAAGCCTCCTGGCCATTACAGGGTCATCATTAGTGTAAGGAAAGACAATGAAACCTTCTTTTGCGAGAATTTCCGTTGCCCGAAGAAGCCCTATTGTATCTGGAAACAACGTCCGCTCATCACCGATAACTTCGAGCTTGACCATATCCGAAACGCCTGCTTCACGTGCAAGCCGTGAATACCTAAGGGCGTCATCTACCGTGTAGCATCCCGCAGTATTGGGCAGTATCTTGTATATCTTCGGGTCGATATAATCGAGCAGGTTCTCTGATTTCCTGTCTGTGACATTCACCCTCCTCACAGAAACAGTCACAACATCAGCTCCTGATGCTTCCACTGCGCGCGCCGTCTCGGAGAAGTCTTTATATTTACCCGTGCCGATCCAGAGCCTGGACCTGAATTCTATTCCCCTTATCTTCAATATGTCATCCATGCCTGCCACCTCCAACAAAATATACTATTTCGACAATATCCCCATCGTGAAGCCGGCACTGCTCAAAGTCCGTCCTCTTGATCACTTTGAGGTTTATTTCAACAGCAACCCTTTCAGGCATTATGCCCTTCGTCTGCAAAAGTTGCAGGATTGTTGCCGCCGTTGTATCAATTTCTTCTCCGTTGACCTTGATCCTCATAAAAAATAAAATCCTCTATCCCTGATTAAGGAATAGAGGACTGGCAACTATTTGTCGTATCTCCAATTTCCTACGCCGGAATTATCCGGATCAGGTTCAAGGGGTCTTTTCCCTGAAGGAAAACTCTCAGGCTGTTCAGGAACTCCGCCTCCCCCATGGTACCATTAAACTATAAATCGAAAAAGTGATTTTTGTCAATGAACTATCACTTTATCGCCTTTTTTGATACCGTACTTCTCCGCTGCATTCCCTCTATCCACAAACAGCTCCAGATACCCGGAACTGTTCACAAGACAGCACAGGTTATTTTCTCCAGTCTGAGCATAATACTTTACCGGCTGAATAATTATATTATTGACCTCTGCAATATAATGATCGGCAAACAATAGGAGGTCGTCACCCTTTATGTTGGTTATGGCATTGCCGAAGCGGTCGATGTAAGTGACTTCTCCGGAAATACCGCTGTGCGTTACTTCTGAACGTGGAACAGGGAAAGTAACAAAATCTCCGGCAGGCGGACCGAATGCATCCGGCGTCAGCCCTTTTGACAGCCATGCAGCCGCAGGCGCGAACAGGTCCCTTCCCTGAAATGTAGCGCTGTTCTTTGAGAGCATGTATTTTTCTTCTGTAATATGGATGCCTTTCACCGGAGATGAAAGATGCAGTATATTTGAAAACACTCCATTATCAGGCCCTGTAAAATAGTGTCCGCCTGCCTCAAGAATAAGGGCTTTCCGTAAAGTACCTACACCGGGATCGACAACCACTATATGAATAGTGCCCGATGGGAAATAGCTGAAGCTGGAGCCGATGACGTATGCAGCCTCTTCAATGTCCTGCGGCTCTATCGAATGGGTTATATCAACAATTACAGCATGCG
>JBEKJD010000344.1:0-2850 GCA_050011415.1 Dissulfurispiraceae bacterium
TTGGCGTTAGTATCGCCAACCGGCTGCCGAACATTACGCTGACCGCCAATTGGGGCTCCAGCGCTACTGCCATAAATCAGTTGTTCACTCCGGGCACCGCATTCTGGGCCTTGGCCGGAAATCTGACTCAGCCGATCTTCCAAGGGGGGACATTGCTGCACCGGCAACGTGCCGCTGAAGCGGCATACGATCAGGCAGCGGCGCAGTATCGTAGCACCGTGCTCACTGCTTTTCAGAACGTGGCCGACACGCTGCATGCCATTAATTCCGATGCCGACGCTCTGAAAGCAGCAGTTGCTGCTGAGCGTGCTGCTGACAAGAGTCTCTCCATCGCTCGGCGTCAGCTCGCGCTTGGGGATATCAGCTATCTGGGCCTGCTCAATGCCGAACAAACTTATCAGCAGGCAGTGGTCAATCTGGTTCAGGTCCTTGCCAACCGCTACTCTGACACAGCTGCTTTGTTCCAGGCGCTGGGTGGCGGATGGTGGAACCGGTCTGATGTCCCTACCGGGGTTGGCGGGTAATGCTGTTTGGTACAGTAACAATGCTCTGTTTAAAAGTCTCGCCATTTTCAAGCCTTGAACTTTGGGCCATACTACGCAGCGTGGCTTTCACAGTTACTTTTGAAAACTAATAATGTAGTTGAGATGTCTGGGGAGTTTGTTACTTGGTGCACTTGAATAGGTATGCCTTCAGAACAGCAATAATTTCCACTCGTAATGTTGAGTAAGTTGCGCCTTCCTGAAACTACGGAGTAGTCGGTGAATCCCAGATTGTGAGACTGATTAACACGCGTTCCAAAGCTGCGCGTATTTCAGGACATAACCGTTTTTCCTCTTGCTAAGTCTACTCTTAATAATTTTTAAAAGTAACTAACATCGGCGCTTTTTTTTAGCTGATGTTGAGACCTGCGAATTACGACCAGCCAAGCTTCAATGTTGACACGCAAGTTACGGGACAAACTCTTTGCCAGTTGCGCCAACGTGAACTGAGTGTTAGAAGGTGCTATGTGTAGCTCCACATAACATCATATGCGCCGGTTCTATTAATTGCTTAAACCTACTCATCGCTTAGAAGCGCCTGCATAGAGGAACACCTACTTCTTGAACTTTTGGGTGTGGTCAATTGTATTATTTGGATTAATGATACAGTACGATGATTACAAAACCTGCCAACATTAACAGTGTTCCAGTGAGACGCTCTTTTATACCGGATTCTTTAAAAAAAAGATAGCCGTAAATGACGCCTATCAAAAGGCTCAGCCTCTTCACTGAAATCATATAGGCAACCTTGGTGAGACTCATTGCCGTCATATGGGTCACGTTAGTCACTGAATCGAGCATGCCGGGCAGTATAACCGCCCTGATGGCCCCTTTCCTGAACTGCCCGCGTGATTTGAACAGTGCTACGGGGGTAAACAGTACAAACATAATAATGTAATAAACGACGCCGAAAAAAACCGGGGATGAGTGTTCGATCGCCTTTTTGCCCAGTGCGGAAGTAAAGCTGTAAATAAAGGCAACGGCTATCATCATAAGCGCCCCTTTCTCTTTTCTTATTGCTGCAAACGGCCCCAGAATGCCTTCGCTGAATTTGTTGATATTGAGCGTGTAGCCTCCTGCTGCGATGCACAAAACTCCGAAAGCGCCCGGAAGCGATATGCTCTCGCCGAGGATAAGGTAAGGGACAATGATCAGAAATACCGGAGTCAGCGAGAGAAACGGCAGGGAAAGGCTCATGGGAGAAACCTTCAAAGCCTTGGTGTAGAGTACAAGCGCAATAATCTCCAGGGGCAGCGCTGTCAGAACAGTCCTATAAAATGTATTGTCAAGATTGGGAACAGGGATGAAGAAGAGGCAAGACCCCAGGAGCGGCAGTGAGAACAGGAGCCTGAGCCAGGCAATAAAATACACGTTATGAGTGGATAGAGCCTTCTTCGTAAGTGCGTCGCTGGTCGCAAGCAAAAAGGCTGAAGTAAGGGCAAGCGGAATCCATAGATTGGTCATTTAATCGATTGCAGTTAAAAAGCAGTAATCCCTCTCTATCTCCTTATCTATAGCCCCAGTTCTTCAGGCGTGCCGATTTTTCCGAGCACTGCCGTAGCAGCCGCGACCGCAGGGTTTGAGAGATAGACTTCGCTCTCCGGGTGGCCCATCCTGCCGACAAAATTTCTATTGGTGGTTGCCAGCGCCCTTTCCCCTTTGGCAAGGATGCCCATATGCCCTCCAAGGCAGGGTCCGCAGGTCGGCGTCGAAACAGCTGCTTCCGCATCAATAAAGATATCCAGAAGCCCCTCTTTCATCGCCTGCCTGTAAATCTGCTGTGTTGCCGGAAATATGATCATCCTGACATTTGGATTGACCTTTCTCCCCTTCAGTATCTGCGCCGCCTCGCGCAGGTCCTCGAGCCTTCCGTTTGTACACGAGCCTACCACTACCTGATCAATAGTTATGTGAGAGAGTTCTGCCGCAGGTTTTGTATTTGACGGCAGGTGGGGACATGCCACAGTCAATGGGATGCCGGAGCAGTCGTACTCCTTTATCCTGGAATAATGCGCATCTGCATCGGATGTGTAAAGTGTATAGGGCCGCCTCGCCCTTCCTTTCACGTACTCCTCTGTTATTGCATCCGGGACTATAATGCCGTTTTTTGCGCCTGCTTCTATTGCCATATTGCACATGGTCAGCCTGCCCGACATGGTAAGTGTCCTGATTACCTCTCCTTCTAACTCCATAGCCCTGTATAATGCGCCATCAACACCTATGTCTCCAATGGTATGCAGTATCAGGTCTTTTCCGCTTACCCATTTATTGAGTTTACCGAAGTATATGAACTTCATGGATTCGGGGA
>JBEKJD010000345.1:0-2832 GCA_050011415.1 Dissulfurispiraceae bacterium
GCCGCCATGAGGATACGCTGGGCAAACACCCAGTTGCTCGATATTAACGCCACCCATCTCCCGTCCGCACTTTTTAAATTCCCAACAGTTCATTATGGTTCACCTTTCCTTATTACTGATATATCTTCCCCATGTATGTCTATTCACCATTAATCCCGCCCGGACCTTAAGCTATGAAAAAAATGCGAGATTATTTCAGCCTCTTCCGCACAATCACCTCAACAGAACAAAATAAACAACGATCAGAGAGACAATCATCAGGCCTGCAGATACAAGTGCCGCGGTAATCCACTCCTGTTTATCCATGTCCTCCATCCTCCATGAGATTATTTTTTTGTCGCCTATTGATCTCTTCGCTTCTCCGCCTTACTGAGTTTTTTTGCTCTCAGCAGTATCTTTACGAGTTCGTCGGAATTGTGAAAGGTCCTTGTAGCCTTGGTCCCTACCTCTTCCACCAGCCCTGTCACGTTCTGCCCCTCCTCTTCAGCACGTCTGTAGATGCGAACAATGTAGCTATCCATTACCACCCTCCAGCACTTGTTTAATTAGCATAAATATTACCGGAGAGCAACTTACAGTTCACTTACAGTTCACTAAACCTATTTATCATTTCCATTTCCGTCCAACGTCAAATTGACGAGCCTGATAATATCTTCATGGGCAAACGGCTTTCTGATGCAATCTTTAGCGCCCATATATCTGGCAATCTTCAAAAAATCAGTATTGCCTAAATGGATTTCCGACATAGCAATAATTTTTGCTTCAGGAAATTCTTTCTTTATCTCGTGAATGGTTTCCAGACCGTCTTTATCCGGCATAAATATGTCGGTAAGAACAATGTCTGTGGTAATTCGGCGGTAACACTCAATGCCTTCTTTCCCGTCACCGGCTGTGTAGACTTCATAATCCTTACATTCGAAAATCTCTTTGAGATCATTTCTTAATGATAAGTCGTCGTCAATAATAAGAATGCTTTTTGCCAATGCACCTCCGTGCGAGCTATTTCAAATTTGAATATCAGGCAACTGCAACCGATAATTTCTTTCGGGAGCCACATGTGCATAACAAAATTTGTTATGTCAAAAACAATTACCCGAAAGTAGTATCGCCCGGTCTGGTAATGCAAGAAAAATACCTGTTCTTAGTTATATGCTGTAATGTGTCTAATATCTTTATTCTTGTGTTGTTAACTTCAATGCCTCAGCTAAATTGGACAGCTTGTCTATGTCAACATAAGGTGACACTGACAACTTTTGTTGACATTGTGTTATGACAAAAAGATTCTGCAGCACTCCTACGTCAGGAACAACTACAAATGCTACATGATGAGGCGCGGATATATTACAGTGGGTGTTTGTATAGAAAAGAAGCCAGCCCCTCGGCTATGGCTTCAGGGTTTATAAGAAGGATGTTGTATTATTGCCATATAGGTTTCTTTTGTTTTGGGTGACGGTCCTACATCCAGTGCGGTTGAAAGCGCCGAGCAGCACTTCTTATATGTCCTTACCGCCTGTGCCGTTTGTCCCTGTTTCTGATAGCATACCATGAGTCCCTGGTAGAACTCCTCGGCAAGGCAGTCCACCTCAATACCCCTCTGAAACGACGCCGTCGCTTTGTCCCACTTCCCACGCTGCGCCCAATACTTTCCGGCAGCCCCAATAACATCGATATACCGTCCTCTCATGTGCTCTCTCATGGACGCTGCCCAGTGCATTCCGGCATCCGCGGTCAGAAACTCTCCCCTGTACAAGGCAGAGGCCTTCTCGAACAGGTGTATCATCCCCTGCTCATCCTCCTGCTTTCCTTCCCCTTTCAGTGCGCATTCGATCTCGGCACAGTAGCGCTCCAGGGCCCTGGTATCAAGCCAGCAGTACCGGGGATCAAGAGACAGGCATCCGGTCTGAAACTGAAGCGCCTTGTCATTGCCTATCAGCTTACGTAACCGGTGCAGGGTGGTGTCAAATGAACTATGGGCAAGATCACCGTCGGCATCAGGCCAGAGCGCATCGATGAGGCTATTCTCAGACACGTTTTCCCCGCCAAAGGCTATGAGCGCCTTAAGCAACTCTAAAGGCTTCTTCACCTTGCTCGTGACGGCAACAGGCTCATAGTCCTTTATCAATTCAAAAGAGCCAAGAGTTCGTATTTTCAACTGCCAGGGCCAGTTCTCAATATGAAAATGTTTTTTGTCCGGCACAATATGGTGCAGCCTTATCAGTTCTTGCAAATAATCCACATCAATGCCCTCTTCAAGGGCTTTTAAGCAAATCCGGTGAGTATTGGCCTGATATAGGGTGGTCTTGACGCCGATTTCCCTGCTCAGTGCAAAAGCTTTACGTGCATAGTGAATGAATTTTTCATCGTCCTGCCGCTCCATAGCCAGAAGAGCTTCCGAAAAAAGAGCTGCCAATTCAAAGGTCGAACTGTGCGCCGCCTTGCTTAGTTTTCTTACCTCTGCAATGTGACCGGGCACATCATCATATTTCCCGGCCTGGATCAAAAAAGTGGCCGTCGCATAATGCTGGATCGCCTCCATAAAAGGGAAGCCTGCCGCTTCCGTCAAACGCAAACACTCCCGGGAATGGACCAGCGAAAGAGGGAACTCTCCTTTAAAAGCGGCAACTAATGATGCCTGGTGATGATAGTAAATATATTCATAACATGAGACGTGGTTTCTTGAAGATTCTATCTTTCCAAGAAAATCTTCGGCGCTCTTAACATCCCCTGTCGACAATGCACAGTATATTCCCTGTCCAAAAAAAATAAGGTCCATAAGATGTATCCCTGTCTCTTCTGCAATAGTCAATCCGGTTGTAACGGTTTCCATGGCCT
>JBEKJD010000346.1:0-2793 GCA_050011415.1 Dissulfurispiraceae bacterium
GTCTTTCTCACTGAGCGTATTTCCCTGAGAACAGACCGGTCAATTGATTTGACCCGTAAAGACGGAAGTGACAGCGCGATCCCGGAGTTGCCGAACTTCTTGTTAAATTCCCTTATTACAGGCAGCAGGCAGCTATAGTCACCGGCACTCAACGAAGTAAATGATACCTCGTCATATCCTGTATTGCCGAGCGATTCTCCGGCTATTCTTAATACCGTCTCCGGGCCCCGCTCCCTCAGAGGGCGGTAAATCATTCCGGCCTGGCAAAATCTGCATCCCATGGGACATCCGCGTGAAACTTCAATATTGATCCTGTCATGGACAATCGGGGTATAAGGGACCACCGGCTTGACCGGATATGCCGCGGCATCGAGATCATCGATAAGCTGCCTCTTTATCCTGTGTTCAGGACCGTGGACACAAGGCACGTAGAACCCGTCAAGCGCTGCTATCTCCCGCAGTACGGACTCACGCCTTCCATCCCCTTCTTTTTTCCACAGCTGGACCGTATGCGCCAGTTCAACTACGGCACGCTCTCCGTCACCGACAAGAAATGCATCGATAAACGGGCTCATCGGCGCAGGGTTGACAGTACAGGGCCCGCCTGCAACTACCAGCGGAAGATGCCCATTTACATCCATTCTCTCAGCCGTATGCAGCGGGATGCCGCTGAGTGAGAGCATATTCAGGACCGATGTATACGACAACTCATACTGCAAACTGAATCCCACTATATCAAACTCCCTGACCGGGGCGTGCGATTCGAGTGCTGCAAGCGGCAGTGAGGAACTCTTCATATACGCTTCAAGATCGGGCCAGGGCGCAAAACAGCGCTCTGCAGAAGCAAAAGAGAGTTTATTAAGGATGTCATAAAGTATTTTCAATCCAAGATGCGACATGCCGACTTCATAAGTGTCAGGGAAGGCCAATAAAAAACGCACGGCGCCTGGAGAGCTGACTGAATTATACTCACTGTTTATATAACGGCTGGGCTTTTGGAAAAGGGAAAGGTTCACTCTTTAAAATACCATCTCAAACAGGATTAGGGCAAGAAACCCTTTCCGCTGTGTTAAAATAAAATGTTGTGAAAAGATATTTCTTTTACTCCATACTATTTCATATATTGCTTCTTATAGTGGCGTTCTTCTTAATCCATCCAAAAAAAGTAAAAGAGCCGGCCCCTTTTGTTACAACTCTCGTGACTCCTGAAGAAATGCCGAAAGAAATGCCGAAAGAACCGCAGAAAAAACTGCAGGAGAGAGAACAACCTCGAATACCCCAGCTTCCCAGGAATTTGCCGGCGCCTCAAAAGTTCTCGGCAATTCCTTCATCCCCTAAACCGGCAGTGAAATCCAGCTCAATTCCGTCTGTACAAAAGCCGGAAACAGACACTTCCCCCAGCAGCGCAGTTGAACCCGGATATCGGCTGGAGAGACAGAGTATGTCACAGGGAGAGTCGAATTTGGGCGCAAAGAAGTGGTTTCAACCAGGTCCGCCAATCTCTCCGCGCAGCAAACTTCTCGACCCGGAAGAAATCGGCAAAATTGCGAGGAAGGAGAGTGAAACGTCTGAGAAAGATACTGGAATCACATTCGATACCAAGGAATATAAATATTATGGGTACATGCAGCGCCTCCGTGAGAAGATCGAAGGGATATGGAAGTATCCGGCTGAAGCAGCGCAAAGAAGACTTAACGGCGACCTCTATATACGATTTACCATTAAAAAAGACGGCAGGCTCGGAGCAGTGGAACTGGTGCACACCTCAGGATATGAAATACTGGATGCTGCAGCGATTAGGGCCTTAAGAGATGCCGACCCTTACTGGCCGCTGCCCGATAGCTGGAACCAGGATTCACTGACCATTACCGGGCATTTCGTTTACTATTACCAGAATACATATATACGGTGAGGAAGTAGTTTTGACGGCAGCGCAATAAGTCTGGGAACCTGTCATTGCGAGCAGAGCGAAGCAATCTCGCAGTTTGCAACCAATTTTATAAATCAAGATTGCCACGTCGCTTCGCTCCTCGCAATGACCGGGGTCCCCGAAAAGTCAAAGACTTTATGGGGTGGAATGACCATACGTACGGCTTTTTGCGAGATCATATGTTTTGTTATAATGAATTCATGAGATGCAACCTGTATTTGAGAGTAGGTGACAGGGTCAGCCATCGGAGATACTCATGGTGGGGGTCCGGTGATGTTGTGGAAGAAAAACACTCGGACTTGCCGGGAGGATTTTGCCTTGTGAGAATACTCTTTCAGGATGGCGAGGAACGTTCTTTTATAAACGACCTCAACAATCAACTCTGCTGTTACTTCTCCGGTATCAGACTTCTCGATAATTACGAATTATGAACAGTAAAAACAATTACGAATTACGAATTAGGAATTATGAATTAATGAGTCTAATGTTTCTTCCGCCATTCGTAATTCTTAATTCCTAATTCGTAATTGCTATTATTGCTCTATTACTCTCGGTGTAATAAATATAAGCAGTTCATCTGTAGTCTCAGTTTTTGAATTGTTTTTGAACAGCTCTCCCAAAAAGGGTATTTTGGAAATGCCGGGTACGCTGTCATGACTTTCCTGCTCGGTGCTTGTAAGAATTCCGCCAATAACAACAGTCTCTCCATCCTTTATAAGCACCTCAGCGTCTGCCTCATTTGTCGTTATCGACGGCAGACCTTGCGAGGTATTGGAGAAATCCGCCTGATCGTTGGTCGCCACTATGGTCAGCAAAATGGTCTTGTCAGGGCCAATCTGGGGGGTTACGACAAGGCCCAGGGC
>JBEKJD010000347.1:0-2782 GCA_050011415.1 Dissulfurispiraceae bacterium
AATAAGATCATAAAACTCATCTTCTGAGTTCAATATTATGGTTTGCACTTGTTTATTAGTAGCTTCTTCAGCACCGGAAGAAATTGGTATTACAAAAAACATTAGCCAGACCAAACTAAAAAAAATGATTTTTACCCGCATATTCTTCTCCTCCTATATGTATTAAATAAACTTCAAAGAATCATAAAATAAATATGAGCAAAATCACACCTATTGTAATCATCGGTACTGTTTTTTTAAGCTAATTTTTCTGTCACTATAACATATCGTAAATTTGCCTGGATATTACCCGAAAGTAGTATGTGGTAAATTTGACATACACACTGTTGACACGGGAAGCTATTCGTGGTAGCTTCTGAACAGGAACGGTTCCTCATAAACCGTGAGGAAGATAGGCATGACCTTTAAAGACATCAAAAAGAAGGAGGAGAACACTATGTTAAAAACTTTACTTGTATTGGAATGTATTCTGTTGCTTTCCGGTTCTGTCTTTGCCGGGGATGTGGTCATCAAGGTCAACCTGGTGAACGAACAGGGGGTTGGGAAAGAAATAGGTACTATCACGGCATCCGATAGCGAGTATGGACTTATACTAACGCCTCAGTTGAGCGACTTGTCCCCCGGTATGCACGGGTTCCATGTGCACGAAAAACCGGATTGTTCTCATTCCATGAAGGATGGACATGAAGTCCCTGCGCTTGCAGCGGGCGGGCATTACGACCCTGCAAAGACAGGCAAACACTTGGGGCCCTATGGCAACGGCCATCTCGGTGACCTGCCCTCACTCTTTGTAGATGTTAATGGAAAGGCAACCCTTCCAGTCCTTGCCCCGCGGCTAAAGATGGCAGACATTAAGGGGCGGTCCCTGATGATACATGCCGGAGGCGACAATTACTCCGATACGCCCCCGCTTGGCGGCGGTGGCGCCCGAGTAGCATGTGGCGTGGTGGAGTAGTAACTATTTATTCATCAGACTCCCTCCCTTGATCGGGGAGGGAGCTTCACTGTCGAGACTTCCCCCCTGCCGGGGGTGGGCAGAGTTTTTGTGATATAATTTTCATTATGCTTGACACTAAAGCCCCGGCAACAAAAATAATAACGCTGCTGTTCAAAAAATACCCTGACCCGGCAATCGCCCTTCGTTTCAGAAACCCTTTCGAGCTCCTTATCGCAACTATCCTCTCCGCGCAGTGCCCTGATACAAGAGTAAACCGGGTCACAGAAACGCTCTTCAGGCAATACCAGGGGCCTGAACACTTCGCCCAGTCAGATAGTGATAAGCTTGAGCGCGAAATCTCCAGCATAACCTATTACCGGAGCAAGGCAAAGACGATCATCGGGTGCTGCAGAAAATTGGTAAGCGACTTCCATGGAAATGTCCCTCAGACCATGGATGAGCTTGTGACCCTTCCGGGCGTGGGAAGAAAGACCGCTAATGTGATACTCGGATGTGCTTTCGGTCAGCCGGCTATTGCCGTGGATACTCATGTACTCAGGGTCGCAAGCCGCCTGGGGCTTTCACATTCAAAAAATCCCGACAAGGTGGAACAGGAGCTTATGCGGCAAATACCGCAGGACAAGTGGACACGCTTCAGCCTCGCCATTATCCTGCACGGAAGGGAAACCTGCACTGCAAAAAATCCCGGCTGTTCTATTTGCGTTTTATACCTGCAATGCGCGTGGCCTGAAAAGAAGAAGTACAATGCGGCTTCCTGAACTCTCTGTCAAGGAAATCAGGGACGGCCTTTCAGGTCTGAATCTCACAATCGGCAGTGAAATAATTTTTTTCCCCTCAATCGGCTCCACTAACACGGAAGCCGCTGAACTCGCAGCAAGAGGACAGCGCGAAGGCACTGTGATCATTGCCGACAGCCAGACAGAAGGACGGGGAAGGCGCGGCAGAATATGGGTATCCCCTGCCGGTAAAAACCTGTACCTCAGTATTATAGTGCGGCCGGACTTTCCGCCGAGGGATGCAGCAATGCTCACATTTATGTCCGCAGTTGCCTGCGCATCGGCAATACAAAAACTTTCCTCTGTTACGCTATCTGTTAAATGGCCTAATGATTTAATGGTCGCGGACAGAAAATTGGGCGGCATCCTTACCGAGATGAAAACAGACGCCAACGGTATTAATTACGCAGTGATCGGCATCGGTATAAATATAAACCTCGCGGGCCCTGATATGCCTGATAACATCAGGGAAACTGCAACGTCGGTCATGCTTCAAACCGGACATCCTCAATCAAGGACTCTGTACGCGCTGGAAATAATAAAATCCCTGGACTGCTGGTACGCTATCCTGCTGGAATCAGGAAAGGGCCGGGTCATTGACGCCTGGAAAAGCCTGTCTTCCACGCTGGGCCGTACTGTGACTGCCACAAAAGGAGAAGTAGAACTCACCGGCCTGGCCGAGGGCATTGACAATGAAGGGGCGCTTATACTCAGACTCCCGGACAGTTCCGTTATAAAAATAAATGCCGGAGATGTTACGATGGAAAAACAAGGGTCAAGGGGCAAGGGGCAGGGGTCAAGGGCTGAATGAACTATATTATTTATTCCTTAACCAATAACCTTGCCCAATGCCCCTTGACCCTTGACCCTTGTTTTTTGGAGTTTTATGCTGATTGCTGTTAATATCGGAAATTCCAATATCGGTTTCGGTTTGATCCCTGATCCGTTACATAGCTCATCTCTGATCATCAGGAAAGTTCCAACTCATCCCGCCCGAACATCTGCCTTCTATAAAAAGATTATGGCTCAAATGATAAAAAAGACACCT
>JBEKJD010000348.1:0-2780 GCA_050011415.1 Dissulfurispiraceae bacterium
ACAATCGACTGTACCGCTTGTTCCCTTGATATTATGGACCGCACCGAAGATGTCGTTAAGCAGGTTTTTATCATGAGGTGTCTGCTCAAACTTGCACAGGCCATCTTCCAAAAAAGAAAGCCATTCTGTCGCGCTATCAATAAAAAAACTACGGTATCTGGCTGTATCGTCCATTTTATTTGGCCACTCTCCTTATCAGGGGATTTCTATATACTTTACGGTGGTTTCATCTTTGATCATTTTGCGAACTTTTTCACGACTTCTGTGAGTTCTTCCGGTTTAAAAGGCTTTACGATCCAGCCGCTTGCGCCTGCCTGCTTTCCTTCCTGCTTTTTTGCTTCCTGAGATTCCGTAGTCAGCATAAGAATAGGCGTAAACCTGTATCCGGCAGTGCTCCTCAGCTGTTTTATGAACTCTATGCCGTCCATTTCCGGCATATTGAGGTCCGTTATTACCGTTTCAATCTTTGTGCCGTTAAGCTTACTCAGGGCATCCTTGCCGTTGACTGCGGCTATCACTTCATACCCTGCTTCCTTCACGGCAAAAGAGACCAGTTGCCTCATGGATGCTGAATCATCCACTATCATTATTGTCTTTCCCATTTTTGCACCCCCTTTTACTACAATTAAGAATTAAGAATATATAAGCAGCATCTCTTTTGCGTAATTCCTAATTCCTAATTGTTATTAACTGCCTGCGGCAAGCACATTACGCATTACGTTTCTCTCAGACTCCATCGTGTACATTTTTTCCAGCCAGGACGAACCGCCGTCGCTGTCCCCGACATGCATTTTATTACTCATATTCATCACCCTTTGCTGTACATCCTCGAGTTCGGACTTGAATAAAAGAAGAGGCCCTATTACATGCTCCAGACGCTGTCTCGTTATGTCCTGGAACTGCATTGAAATGACAATGCCGCTTATGTCCTTTGCCAGGGATGCGGTTTCTGAGCCGAGTTCATCGAGCTGGTTCCTGGCCTCATTCATAACATCGTCAATCTTTTTCACCGCATTCTGGACCACCGTCTCGGCTCCTGAAGACCTCACAGCGCTCTCTGCTACGCTCTTTTCCGTTTTCGAATAAATACCTTTCGTATCAGCCTCAACCTTAATAATCAGTTTCCGTATTTCATATGCTGCCGTGTTTGACCTGTCAGACAGTTTTCTCACCTCGTCAGCCACAATAGCAAAACCCCGCCCGTGCTCTCCTGCTCGTGCCGCTTCTATAGCCGCGTTCAGCGCAAGCAGATTGGTCTGCCCGGCTATATATTCGATCTCGGTCACAATATTTTTAATGTTCCCTGCATCCTCGATAATGACCTCCATGTCTTTTAATGTCCCGGATATGGTGTCAACCATTGCCCTCAGGCTTCCTATTACGCCAGACAGCGCCTCCCTGCTTAAATCAAGAAGCGAGCCGCTTTCGCTATTACCGTTTCCTGCAAACCTGCTGAAAGCCCCTGATGCCTTTTCCGCCTGCCTTCGGGCCCTCCCGACAATGTTCATAAACTTGGCTCCTATATCCAGGGCGGCTGACTCAGTCTCTTGCGTCACCTCATTGAGTTGGCCGGTCAGAACAGGAATAATCTGCGCCCTGTCATGAAGACGTGCCGTTATCAGCCCCATCATCTGCTCTATTTCTGAGAGGATCCGCTTATCATTTTCTGCATGTTCTTTATTGAGCCTGTTCAGATTTTTATTTATTACGGCGCGGGCTATAACAAGGGCAGCAATGTATGCTGCGGCAACAGTGATTATCCTCGTTGTCTTCAAATCTATAAAAGATGCCAATGCAACCGGCAGCAGGATCAAGGCTATCGTACCGTCAACGCGCCTGAAATGCCGCAGATAACGGGGTATTATGTCTGAAAATGTCATAGCTGAAGTCCCATTAATGACAGCATGTTGCTCATCTCACCGGAATTTTTGATAACAAGACTCTTTCCGTTTGACTCACACTCTTTCTTTGCTGCGATAAGCATCTGAATCGCGGCTATATCAACTTTTGTTACGCCGGTAATATCCACAATTAACTCATCGTTATTCATAAGCTCACTCAAAACTATGCGGGTATTGTCCAAAAGCTTATCAATAGTCAGCTCGTCTCTTAATGTTACAGTGCCTGTCATATCCACCTTCCTTTATTTCCTTTTTAAGTGTGCGTAATAATTTTGTGTTATTTTTATTGACAAGATATGTTTATAATGCATTAGATATGCCATCAGAAAACCAGAGGATAATTATTTTTCAAATCAATAAGATAACAGACAATTGCAATAAAGCAGCCGACAGTCAAAAATGTTACCAAAGTTGTCAAGTAATTGTTAACAATATTAGTTTCAATAAACAATTCAAGAGGTTAGAGTGTTTGACAAAATAGCAATGATGGATAAATAAGTTTCTACCCTTTATTTTTTTGCAACCGTTTATATAGGGCCTGGCGGGTAACGCCGAGGAGTGATGCTGCAATAGTCTGGTTGCCCTTTGAGAGCTTCAGAGCTTCCTCAACCAGATGATATTCGCTTTCTTTTAAAGTCGGGAAGCGGGAAAAGGGGTCCTGCAGTTCATCCGGTTTTTTTCCTGTGGACGAAATCCCAAACTTTGAAATTTCAGGCCGATTGTTCGGTTTGTTCCCTATGGCTTTTTTAAAGCTCTGCATAGACATCACGCCTCCCTTATGCTGCGCTACCGCATCATACACCATCGCCTTCAGCTCCCGGACGTTGCCGGGAAAGTTATAGGTCGAAAGAAGGGTAAACAGTTCAGGAGGCAATGTCG
>JBEKJD010000349.1:0-2715 GCA_050011415.1 Dissulfurispiraceae bacterium
CTTTACGCTTGCGGTATTGGTGTTTATTACAGCACTGGAGCGCGGAGGCCGTTGGGTCCCGGCTGCATCGGCAGCGCGTTTTGGGGTTATATTTTCCAGATATACAGCGTGGCTGTTGCTGTCATTGCTTGTCATTATTTTAGCGGTCCGTCTCTTTCAGACTTGCCGTTCTCCGGAAGCAATTTCTTTGACCCGATATTGTTTCCGTGCCGGGACAATTGTCCTGACCGCGGTATTTGCTGCCGGAGCGGTGGCGCTGGTCAAATATGATGTCGTATCCTCGCAGATAGGACTGCTCCTCGCTTATCAGAAGCCGGGACTAAGAAGATGGGGTGAAAGCTTCACATCCACATTCCTGTTTCAGGTGCATCCTGTCGTGACCGTTTCAGCAATTTTTTCAATGTACGTTGCATGGAAGAAAAAAGACCCGAAGTACCTGGTGATATGCTGGCTCATGGCGCTTATGATCGCGCTCCAGATCAAAAGAATACGGTATATGATGAGTGTATTCCCGATGTTTTCGCTTATGGCTGCATACGGTCTCAATGCTCTCAGGGGAAGCGGTCTGAAAAGGTGCGTTGTTTTTTCTGTTGCCGCCTGTTCGCTCACGCTTGCAGTATTTGCCTATCTCCCTTTCATGCATCAGACGAGCGCGCAGAATTTGCTTAAAGCAGGGGCCTTCCTTGATACACTTCCCGGAAAAAACATCGAGGTAATAACACTGGCCCGTAAAGACGACGACGTCAATATAGCTGTTTCCGTCCCGATCCTCGACCTCTTCACTGGCAAAAGTATTCATTATACATACCGGATGGAGGGCGCGCCGCCCCCTGAAAAAATTGCGGTGTCCCCGCTGCGCTTTACCTGGGCATATAAAAATCCCTATTATTATAGCGGAAATCCCACGCGGGTTTTTGATTTGCCGGGTCATAAAAGTTTGCCCTCATCCGGTACGGCTGTTACGGTCATTGCGGGAGAATTGGTAAACACTCTTCCGGAGGAAGTGGCGCGGGCGGTCAAACAATACAAAAATTCAAAGTCTTTCCGTATTTCGGATGATATTTTTGAACACCAGACGCTGGTCAACATCTATTATTAATACTTATTGGCATATAATCTAAATGTTGTTGACATAATAAAAAGTTATGTTTCAATATAAGACCAAACATTTTTGAAGGGAGACGTCAATGGAAGAAAATGTAATACAGAGTGCAAGCATTGGGTACATTATCTCTGCACTGATTTGCGGCGGAATGCTCGGTTTCGTGCTCCAGCGCGGCAGATTCTGCATGAATTCTGCGTTCAGGGATATCGTATTCATTCAGGACGTTACTTTGTTCCGGGGCTTCCTTATTGCTCTGGGAGTCATGATCGTAGGCTCCAATTTTCTGAATGACATGGGGTACATTAAACTGATGCCGCAGACATTCTATCCTTTGGCCAATATCGTTGGCGGCTATCTATTCGGACTTGGCATGGTGTTGGCGAGCGGCTGCGGCAGCGGCATCTATTTCAAGGCGGGCGAAGGTCAAATTGCAGCGATTGTCGCCATATTGGGCTTTTTAATCAGTGCAGGCGCAACACTTTTCGGGGTCTTAAACCCGGTTTATACAGCTTTCAGAAGCGTTAAGTTCGAGATTGCGGGAAAGTCGAATGCAAGGTTATGGGAGCTTTTCGGCGACGGGATGACTGAAAAATGGATAGTCATAGCCGTCATTGCCGCAGGGATCTTAATTTTCAGCCTTAAAGACAAGCCGTTTTCCATTGGGAAACAAAAAGGCTTTTACTGGTCGGTGACAGGCCTGCTCCTCGGCCTTACCGGGATAATCACGTTTTGGGCCTCTCAGTACTGGGGCGGAGGATTTGCAAGGGGGATGAATTTTACCTCTCCTTCCGCAGAACTCATTTCCACTCTGGTAACGAACGATGCTCATTCGAAATTTTTCCCTATGTCGAGTATCGGTTCTTTTACGGTGACGTGGGCTGAGATAGCTGTGATCGGCGTCCCATTAGGGGCCTTTATCAGCGCTAAATTGCTCAAGGAATTTTCATGGAAGGTACCTTCCGCTCAGGAACTGGTTACCGTCTTTTTGGGAAGTCTTCTCATGGGCTTTTCAGGTATTACAGCTGGCGGCTGTAATATCGGTCAGGGATTGACCGGCTGCACCACCCTTTCAATCGGAAGCATATGTGCCCTTATTGGCATGATCCTCGGCAACTGGACAATGGTATATTTCAAGTTTATCAAGCCGATGCAAGACTGATAGCCTGAACTTTGCATTACCATAGGCCCGGTGGAATGACGTATTGTAATTCCCCGGGCCTTTTTACTGAACTGGAAAATTATTTCTCTTAACCTGTAAACTAATATAAAGGCTATGAGATTTCTCTCAACCATTATTCTCGGAGGCGGACTTACCGGCCTTGCTGCGGGATACGCTTTGACAAAGGCAGGGGCCGATACAGAGATTTTCGAACTTGATTCTGCTGTCGGAGGCCTTTCCAGGACAATCAGGAGCAACGGGTTCAGTTTTGACCTGGGAGGACACCGGTTTTTTACTAAGAAACCTGAAATTGATCTTCTCATCAGGGGCCTGATGGGCGAAGAACTGATTTCCGTCCCACGTAAGAGCACAATCTTTCTGCGCAATAAATATTTTGATTACCCGTTAAGACCGCTCAATGCACTCTTCGGAATGGGTATCCCGACAACGG
>JBEKJD010000350.1:0-2674 GCA_050011415.1 Dissulfurispiraceae bacterium
CGATAAAACCGGTTAGCAAATTCATTTCTGAAGTCAAACAATTGATACTTGAACCCGGGAAAAGTGAGGGGTATAATTTGTATATATACCGGTCCGTAAGAGAAAGACTATAGCCGTTTAACCTCAAAAAACCGAGAGGAGGTAATTATGATGGCAATCAGAAACCTTTCACCATTAACATCCGGCAAGAAAGGCTTGCCCGCAAGGCTCAATCAGGATAATCCATTTGCAATGCTGCGGCGCGAGATGGATTCGATGTTTGACAATTTCTTCAGAGGCTTCGAATTAGAGCCATTTGAAGGCCGCATTGGCACGTTCGCCCCGCGTATCGATGTTTCTGAAACCGACAAGGAAATCACGGTCTCCGCTGAACTCCCCGGATTGGATGAGAAAGACATCGATGTCTCGCTCAGTGATGACATGCTGATTATCAGGGGCGAAAAGAAAGACGAGAAAGAGGACAAGGGAAAAGATTATTACCACATGGAACGCTCTTACGGTTCATTCAGCAGGACGATCCCTCTGCCTGTTGAGGTGCAGGCTGACAAGGTAGACGCCACGTTTAAAAAAGGTGTACTTACCGTAACATTGCCAAAATCGGAACAGGCAGTCAAAGCTGCGAAAAAAGTTACAATTAAAGCTGAATAAAAAGACAACAAGGACCTCCCCTTAAGTTATATGAGGGGAGGTCCTTGTTGTTATCCTACAGTTTCCCTTTTGTGGTCGGCAATCCCTTCATCCTCGGGTCCGGAGATACAGCCTCGCCCAATGCCCTGCCGAAGGCCTTGAATATGGCCTCAAAGACATGGTGAAAGTCCCTTCCATAATCTACATTGATGTGCAGGTTCATCATGGCGTGGTTACTGAGCGCCCTGAAAAAGTCTTCGAAAAGCGAGAACTCAAGACCCCGTACTGTACCTTTAGGATTTTTTACCCTGTATACCAGATAGGGCCTGCCGCTCAAATCGACCACGACGCCGGCAAGACTCTCATCCATTGGAATGGTTGCACTGCCATACCGCCTGATCCCTTTCTTATCACCTAATGCTTCCTTTATGGCATCTCCGAAGGTTATGCCTATGTCTTCCATGAGGTGGTGATAATCAATCTCGATGTCACCAGTTGCATTAATGCGCAGGTCCATACCCCCATGAAATGCGAACAGGTCCAGCATATGGTCCAGGAAAGGGATTGAGGTATTAACAGCAGTTTTGCCTTTACCTCCAAGCGTGAGCTTAATGGCTATATCGGTTTCTTTTGTTTTCCTTTCTATTGTCGCGGTACGCATGATTTCACCCCCATTGTTTTTTTCAAGGCCTCAATAAATAAATCGTTTTCTTCGGGGGCGCCGATTGTGACCCTCAGGGCCCCCCTTACCGCGGAATTCATATTCCTCACAAGCACTCCATGCATGAGGAGCCTTTGATGGAGTGCATCCGCATCATGGACTTTAAAAAAAATAAAATTGGCTTCGGAAGGATATGGGCGCACTCCCGGAATCTTAACCATAACCTCATAGAGCCGTTCCCTCTCAGAGATTATCGCTCGTACAGGGTCTTGAAGTGAACTCCCCCTCAGCGCAGCCTCTGCCACCAACTGTGAAAGGGCATTAAGATTAAAAGGGAGCCTTACCTTGTCAACTTCCTTTAACAGCGCATCAGCCGCCACTAAATAACCCACTCTTAAGGATGCCAACCCTATTTTGCTTAAAGTCCTCAAAATAGCTAATTGCGTGTAATCATTGATCATGGGAAGAAAGCCTTTCTTGCTTGAAAAAGGCTGGTATGCCTCATCAACAACCACTATCCCTTTAGCCATATCGATAATCTTGAGAATCCTGTCTGAGGAGAAGCAGTTCCCGGTGGGATTGTTGGGAGAGCTGAGGAATATAAGTTTTGGCCTGTATCTTTTTATTGCAGCAGCTATTTTATCCACGTCCAGATCAAAGTCCCTGTCCAGTGGAATTCCCTTATGGCTTTCTCCCAGCGCCTGGGCAATAATACCGTACATGGAAAATGTCGGGACAGGATACAATACCGGCCCCCCAAATGCAATTATCAGGTAATAAATGAGTTCATCGGAACCGTTGCCTAAAAGGATAGCGTCCGTATTGATCCCGATTTTTCGCGCAATAGCTTTTTTTAATCTCTTTGCTTCAGGGTCAGGATAGCGGTTAAGCGCTGCCGAAGCAATCTTCCCGGGAACATCATTTGCCAGAGTCACAGGATAAGGGCTCTCATTGGCATCGAGCTTAACGGCGCAACGGATATTGTTGGCCTGATAGGGCTGCAGGGTCCTGATATTTTTGCGTGCAAGTTCTGAAAAATCCAGCTTTTTCATCGTTTATAATATAGAGCGTAAAAAGCCCTTGTCAATCAGCTAAGTGGAAGACAGGAGAAGGGGGGTACTTGTTTTTCGACGCGCTGAAACTACTTTTGTCGGCAATCCCAATTTTTTACTGACAATGATCTTCGTACCCATTCTCGGCTGGGGCTCGGCGTTACTCGCCCCATTTACAGTAGAGCCGTGCATCGCGTCGAAAAACAAGTACCCCCCTTCTCCTGCTATTAATTTATATTAAATCGGCAGAGTAGTTCCTGCGAGCCGACAAACAAGTGCTTAACTGGACATGCTATTAATTAATTGGATCGGCAGGGGCAGGCTGTTTTTCGGA
>JBEKJD010000351.1:0-2670 GCA_050011415.1 Dissulfurispiraceae bacterium
AAGCGGCTTTTGAGCTATTTAAAGACGAACATGACAAAAGAGGTCTGTTCCTGACATGGTCTTACATTGTGGATACCTTTATGTACGAATGGAAGGATTTCCACCCTCTTGATCATTGGATCAGGGAACTCGAATTACTTATACGCCGATATAATGGTTTTGACTCCACGCAGATCGAAGACCTTGTCACCTGCCGCATGTTTTGCGCCCTGATGTTCCGGCAGCCGCAACATCAGGACCTGCCCCGCTGGAAAGAGAAAGCCGAGCACGTGATGTACAATTCGCCTGATAAAGCGCAAAGCCTGTTCATAGGCTATAACCTTGTCGTATATAATCTCTGGATGGGCAGAGTTGATGCAGCAGGTATGATTGTATTTTCATTGGCTTCATTGGGAAGCAGGAATCCCCTGCCTCATTTGATGTGGTTAAGGGGGGTGGCCTTATATTACAATTATGCGGCTTCTTATGAAAAGGCTATGGAAACCATTACAAGGGGCTTGACCATTGCGGAAGAGACAGGCATACATCTTCTGGACCTTACTTTTTTCGGACTGGGAATATACTGTGCTGTGTCAACGGCGGATGTTAAGAGCGCCGAGGACTTTCTCAGTAAGATAGAATCCACAAGAAACAGCGTCTCGTGTTTTGAAAATATTTACTATCACCACCAGGCTGCATTAGTTGCCCAACTTAAAGGAGAGTGTCCTCTTGCAGTTGTCCATGCTGAGGAATGTTTGCGTTTGTCGAAAGCGGCAGGTTTCCCTTTTTTTCAGGGTATCCAAGCCTGTCAGGTGGCCGCTTTTTTGATTCAGTCCGGGAAATATGATGATGTGGCCGGCCACATTGCAGAGGGGAGGGAAATAGGCAAGGCATCACACAGCGCGATGCTCGAATTGATCGCGCTTTTTTTGGAAGCTTTTCTGGCAATGCAGCAGCAGGACAATGGGAAATTCATTCACTACGCGCGCAAGGCTTTTGCCCTGAGCAGGGAAACCGGCATCAAGTCTACAATGCATCATGGGTTTACTCACCTGATTTGCTTAAAAGCCTTTGAAGTCGGCGTTGATGTGGACTATGTGCAAGAGCTGATAAGGCTGCACCATATTGTGCCGGACAAAAAACATTTTCATAGTGAGAACTGGCCGTGGCAGTTGAAAATACATACTCTTGGGCCTTTTGAATTGAAAAAGGACGATAAGCCGGTCGCAGTCATGGGTAAGATAAAGAAACCCTTGGAGTTGCTTAAGGCACTTATAGCTTTTGGCGGAGAGAACGTGGCGGAAGAGCGCCTCATAGATGCGCTCTGGCCTGATGCGGACGGTGATCTTGCCCATAGGTCCTTTGACACCACCCTGCACCGGTTACGTAAGCTCATAGGCAATGATAAGGCGCTTCAGTTTCAGACCGGAAGCCTGTCTCTTGATCCACGGTACTGCTGGCTCGATACCAGGGCCCTGGAGCGCTGCTGCACCGAGATCGAAGTCGCGCTGAAAGGGGGAGGAAAACAGGACGATGAACAGGGGATGGAACATCTGTTCGAGAAAGCCTCTACCCTGTACGGGGGGGAATTCCTGGCTGCGGATGCTGAGCAGCACTGGGCAGCATCCATGAGGGAACAGATGAAAGGCCGGTATTCCAAGGTTATCGGAGCTGCCGGCAGGTATTGGGCGGGTCGTGAGCAGTGGGACAAAGCAACAGCATGGTTTCGCATTGGGATTGAAGTAGACAACCTTGCCGAAGAGTTCTACCAGGGGATCATGGTCTGCTATCGGAAGCAGGGGCAAACGGCACAGGCGGTAAAAACGTACCAGCGATGCTGCTCCGCACTGTCAGCTGCTCTGGATGTCGGACCGTCACTGAAAACAAAAGAAATATACAATGCTATAATACACCCTTTGGAGGAAGAGAGAGTCGATGCAACGAGAAAACATCAACGGCGCAGACATTGAGTATTTAGTGCAAGGAGAGGGAGAGCCGTTGCTGTTTATTCATGGCAACTGCATTGCGGATGCGTTCTTCCCTCTGTTGGCCGAATCCCGCCTTGCAGGCAGTTATCGAATTATCCTGTACCATCGCCGGGGTTATTGCGGGAGCGCTCGTGCCTGCGAACCGTTTGATACGAGTCAGCAGGCTGCTGACGGCCAGGCACTGCTTCGTCATCTTGGTATTGCACGTGCCCATATCGTCGGCCATTCGTATGGCGCTGCTATTGCACTGCAGTGGGCGCTCGATGCCCCTGATCAGGTCCACAGCCTGGCGGTTCTTGAACCACCCCTAATAAAGTGGGTGCCCTCGGGAAAGGCGTTCTGGGAATTTATTGCATTCTTCAATGAGATGTATAAACGCGGGGAGAGGGAGGGAATGGTCGATGTCTATCTCACAGGCCTGGTAGGACCTGAGTATCGTCGCTTACTCAACACTGCACCGCCGCCCGGCGCATTTGAGCAGGTGGTTGCCGATCTTGATACTTTTTTCCAGATCGAACTGCCGGAGTTGCAGCGTTGGCAATTTACCGCTGAGGACGCCCGGCGCATCCGTCAGCCTGTACTCGCAGTGGTAGGCGGCGAGACAGCACCTTTCCACATCGAAGGACACGAACTACTCAAGCAGTGGGTTCGACATGCCGAAGAACTTGTGGCGCCGCTTACAAACCATGCGCTTCAGATCATA
>JBEKJD010000352.1:0-2652 GCA_050011415.1 Dissulfurispiraceae bacterium
GCGTTCCATGACGGCATGGTGAAAGCCGGCCTTACCATACCGGTGACGAAGATGTTATCAGCTCAGCCTGTGATCCAGTACTGGTTCCCGCTTTCCAGCGATGCAAGCAAAAAGACAAACGGTATTTCTTACAACCCCGACGGCTATCTGGCCGATATCTTTGTATTTGGCCTCAACCTGACATTCAGCTTTTAGGGAGCTTTGCAGGGGGATATAGTTTCGGTTAAGCCTCATAGCGCAACTTTTCAGCGGAATGAGGCTTAACCGAACTTTCCAGTGGGATTGTATCGGCAAAGACCCGGAGTCAAGAGAGACCGCTGGTCAAAATAGTCAATAACGGAGACAATCAAGTCATTCCGCATCCATTCAGACTTCATTATTAAGTAGAAATTAAATTATTTATTCATGCAGAGCTATTTGATGTCTTTATATCAACCTATGATCTATTAAAATTCAAACACTTCTATCCAACTCCTTTCCTGGCATCTAAAATGCTATATCTAAATATAAAGAATGAAAAGAAATAAAAAAGCGATTTGCTATTGACCTACACCATAGATTACAGAAAAAAAGGTTATGTGTGAAGCCGATTCAACAATGGTCGGACAAGTTTAAGACAAAAGAGATTAGACAAGCGAGGAGACAAAAATTGAAGCTGATAGAAGCCGTCATAATACCGGGCAATTTGGATGAGGTAAAAACCGCACTTCAGCAATTGCGTGATGAGGAAATTGGTATTGAGGAGATAATGGTCAGTCAACCTGTTAGTCAAGAAAGCAAAAAAAGGAACACCATGTTCTACCGGGGTGCGGAATGTGTGGCAGACTTTATCACAAAAATTAAAGTCGAGATTGTTGCTGCTGACAACCTTGTAGGCAAGGTTGCCGAAACCCTCGTAAGGATTGCCGCAACCGAGCGGAAGGGGGATTGCAGGATAAATATTCTTCCTATAGATGAAACACTCTAAGTGCTTCAGTTTATAAAAAAGGAGCTTTGCAGGGGGATACAGCTATGAATACACTGAAAGACAGTATTAAGGAAATAGAGAAGAAAGAGATCATTAACGCCCTTAAAGAGAGTAACTGGATTATGGCAAGGGCGGCAGTTAAACTTGGAATTACGAATAGGATAATAGGGTACAAGGTAAGAAAATATGGACTAAAAAGAGAGATAGTTTTCAGACTGTCATAACGAATGCCATTTCGAGGAATCTCGCGACTATAGTGTCAAGAAGTCTGCTTATCTCTCCAGCTTAGGGAATATTTCATGCGCAAACCATAAAGTCGCTTTCACACCCTCAAGAGTCTTCGACTTTCCAGGGATTCCGCTTCAAAACAGGGAATCATTCGAACCCTTGTAAAAGGGAGGTTAATTAATATAGTGGGGGATTTTATAAATCAATTATTTTAAGACTGTTAAGAATATAAATTCTTTGCAGGAGGCCATCAATGGGAAACATTCAGCTCAAATTATACAAAGGAATAATATTCGTGGTTTTGACAATAGGATTGCCTGCATTTATAGCAGGTTGGCTTGTGGCGGTAAATTTTAGCGGTGCATTTGAAACAGGATATAAAATGGCTTTTTGTGATATTAAATCAGCCATAAAAGAGTCAGTTAAAGATAGACAACAGTTTTTTTATATGAACGACATCAAGTTTTTTCCAGTAAAAGTCGCGAAAAATACTGCTTCTACAAATATAAAAGTGCACGAAGAAAATGATGATATGGGAAAAGTAAAATATGACGCTGGTCGTTAAATCCCGATTTCATTCCTGCCTGAGTTCATTCAACGCCAAATTCAGCTCAAGGACATTTACGACAGGTTCGCCGAGAATCCTGAATTGACGGCCTTTAGTATGTTGAGCAATAAGGGCGCGGACTTTTGCTTCATCCAAACCTCGGGCCTTCGCCACCCGCATTACCTGATATGCAGCTGCCGCCGGACTGATATGGGGATCGAGGCCGCTGCCGGAAGCCGTTACCAGGTCAGCCGGAAGTCGGCCCTGGTCACCAGATTCCCGAAAAGATTTCACCCGTTCTGCAACTTGACTGATAAGGTCCTTATTCGTAGGCCCCAGATTTGAACCGCCCGACGCCAGGGCATTGTACTGGAAATCAGTTGTTGCTGACGGTCTTGGCCAGAAGTATTTCGGATCGGAAAAGGACTGGCCGATCAGCGCGGACCCGGTCGGCGCACCATCCGCACTATATATGAGACTTCCATTCGCCTGTTGAGGAAACATGACCTGCGCAAGGACCGTCACTGCAGCGGTATACAGGATCCCTGTCAAAAACGATAAGGCAATGAAAAGTATTATTGCAGTTTTTAATGCTCTCATAATGTCGCTCCTTTCAAATTAAGAAATTTATCAATACGTCAATCACCTTGATCCCAACAAAGGGGGCTATCAGTCCCCCCAACCCATAAATGAACAGGTTGTAGATCAGCAGCCTCTCCGCAGGCATTGGCCGGTAATGGGTTCCCTTCAATGCAAGGGGGATCAGCAGCGGAATGATAAGCGCATTGAAAATGACGGTAGAGAGGATAGCGCTGAAGGGGTTGGCAAGGTGCATGATATTAAGAACTTTCAGCTGCGGGTAAATGGTTATAAAAGCAATGGGAATGATGGCAAAATATTTCGCCACATC
>JBEKJD010000353.1:0-2568 GCA_050011415.1 Dissulfurispiraceae bacterium
GTTGCCCATATCGGCGGCGGAGAGCTTACGGAAGGCGCAATCGATGAAGCCTTTCGTCATTCAATAACAAAAATGAGCCATCTGCATTTTACCGCCATGGAGGAATACAGAAAACGGGTCATCCAGTTGGGAGAATCTCAGGACAGGGTTTTTAATGTGGGCGCATTGGGGCTGGACAATATAAAGAGAGTCAAACTTTTATCCAGGACAGAGTTGGAAAAAAAGTTTGCCCTGAAGCTTTACAAACATAATTTATTAATAACTTTTCACCCTGTAACACTGGAACCCGGTTCATCGGAAAATCAATTTAAAAATCTTCTTGGGGTTTTGGATGAATTAAAGGACACCGCCCTTGTTTTTACAAAGGCAAATGCAGACATGGATGGCAGGATAATAAATGAGATGATCGACCGCTATGTGTCACATCATTCAAATAAGGCTGCTGCGTTTACTTCCATGGGACAGCAGGGATATTTGTCCGCAATGAAGATTGCAGATGCGGTGGTCGGCAATTCATCAAGCGGTATTATCGAGGCCCCGAGCTTCGGGATCGGGACAATAAACATCGGCGACAGGCAAAAGGGAAGGGTAAGGGCAGGCAGCGTTATAGATTGCGAGCCAAGCCGTAAGAGTATCAGAAATGCCATAAGCGAGCTTTACTCCGCAGAATTTCAGGAAGGTATCAGGCACGTTATAAATCCGTATGGAAACGGCAGCGCAGCAAAAAAAATCAGGAATATTCTCAGGGATTATCAAATTAATAATATCCTGAAAAAGGCTTTTTTTGATATAAGTTTTGACGGTCTCGTAAAAAGTCGTCATACCCGCGAAGGCGGGTATCCAGAGCGCAAGCAACTACCCGAAAAGACTGGATTCCCGTTTTCACCAAACAGTAGGTGCTCTTAAGCACCAACAGTAGGTGCTGTTAAGCACGGGAATGACGAAAAAAAGTTTTTTTAGACTTTTTTCGACGTTGTCAGTTTTGACGGAAATGCAAGAAGCTGTTAATTGGAGGTTGATTTGAACAATGCCTAAAAAAGGAATGTTTGACCACATAGAGAAAGCATTCAATGATATGGATGTCAGGAACAGGAGATTGGAGATGCTGCGGAAGGGCATTTTCATCAATGAAACAGCGTCAATAAAGGACGCCCTGAAGCAACTGGCTAAATGCGCTGAGAAGGTCTTGCTGGTGGTGGATAAACACTATAAATTGATGGGAACAATTACGGATGGAGATATCAGGCGGTATTTACTGGATGGCAACGGGCTGGACAATGATGTGAAAGAGGTGTATTACCGTACCCCGACTGTTATCAAAAAGGCGCAGTTTACCAGGGCACAGGCCAAAAAACTACTCATCAAAAAGAAGATTGAGCTTCTTCCAATAGTGGATGATGATAACAAAGTTATGGATTTTACTACCTGGAGCGAGGCCTTTGCAGAAGATATTGCCGGGATCCCCGAGATCAAGAAGCTCGATGTTCCTGTGGTCATTATGGCTGGAGGCAAAGGCACAAGGTTGGAGCCGTTCACTACTATTCTGCCCAAGCCTTTGATCCCCATCAGAGACAAGACTATTGTTGAAATAATCATTAGTAAGTTCAGAGAGTTTGGGATACATGAATATTATCTGACATTGAATTACAAAGGAGAGATGATAGAGGCATATTTCAAACATGTTGAAAAGGACTACGATCTGAAATATGTGTGGGAAGACGATTATTGGGGGACGGGAGGAAGTCTGAAGCTGCTGGAAAAGCAGATCAGAGATGTGTTTATAGTCTCCAACTGCGATGTTATCGTTAAAGCCGATTTTGAAGAGGTTGTAAGCATTCACAAAAAACAAAAGGCTTCTTTGACTGTTTTGTCTTCGATACAACACTATAAAATTCCATACGGGGTAATAAACTTTAAGGGTGGCGGAAGAATAACCGATATCATAGAGAAGCCTGAGTACACCTTTACCATTAACACAGGTGTGTATGTATTAAGCAAAGATGTTTTGAAGTTTATACCTGAGAAGTCATATTTTGATATGACCGACTTGATATCAAGCCTGCTGAGAAATCATAAGAAAGTCATTACATATCCGGTCAATGAAAACGATTATATAGATATAGGTCAATGGGAAGAGTATAGGCGGGCAGTGGATAAACTGCATATCTAAGAAAGGACAGGTATCGCTCATATGTACAAAAACAGGAAAATCATTGCACTTATACCGGCGCGTGCAGGCAGTAAGGGGCTGCCGGGCAAAAATATAAGGCCCCTCATGGGAAAGCCGCTCATGGCATGGTCGATTGAGCAGGCCCTGTCAACCAGGTATCTTGACAGGGTGGTCGTCAGCACGGACAGTCAGGAGTTTTCGGAAATTGCAAAAAAGTTCGGGGCAGAGGTCCCTTTTCTAAGACCTGCGGAACTTGCCGTCGATACCGCCCCGTCTATTGATTTTATTGCGCATGCAGTAGATTTCTTTAATAAGGGAAATGAAACTTTTGATTATTTGGTGCTTCTTGAGCCGACCTCTCCTCTCAGAGAGGCTGAGGACATTAATAAGTGCATAGA
>JBEKJD010000354.1:0-2543 GCA_050011415.1 Dissulfurispiraceae bacterium
GCTCGTGCCCGAAAGGACTTTTGCCGAAAAACTGGAGAAAAACTACAGAATAAGCGGAAAAACTTTTTTTGACCAGGGTTCTTCAGACCTGACGGTGGGGTTCGCTACTCTCATGCCAAGGTCGGAAATTGAGAAAATTACGGCAACCGCAATCAGTTCGGAAAGGCTGATAAGCTCAATAATGGCCTTGTCCCTTATTCTTTCTTTTTCATTGATTATATTCATGATTACGAGGCACATACGGCAACTTAACACACGTGTCAACGCTTTTTCTGAAAACACGCTCAAGATAAAAGTTCCCGGCAGGCAAAAAGGTGACGAACTCCTTGCTTTGGAAAAAGAGTTCGTGAATCTTTCACGCGCAATAACCGAGGCCCGTGATATTATGAAGAGGCAGGCGGATGAACTGCTCAGTGAAAAGACCGTCTATCTCAACAACATTATGCAGTCTTCGCCTATGGCCATAGCTGCCACAGACCTTAATTTTGTCATCAAGTATTACAACCCGGTTGCCGAGAAGTTCTTCGGACACACAGCCGATGAGGTCGTAGGCAGGGCTGTCCCCCATATTCACGAAAAATTGAAAGTGGACCCTTCGCGCTTTGAAAGGGCCATTGAGATCGTAAAACAGGGAAAAATATATTTATATAACGTCGAGGTAAAGACAGAGAGCGGAGTTCGATTTCTCGAGTCGCGTGTGTCCGGAATATTGGATGATGGCGGCAAACTGATAGGTTTCGTACTTATGTCGAGTGATGTTACCGATAAGATAAAGGCCGAGGAAAAAATCAAGACCCTCGCAAAATTCCCCGACGAGAACCCATATCCCGTGTTAAGGATTTCACTGGAAGGGGTCCTCTCTTACTCTAACAAGGCGAGTGCTCCACTTCTGGATCTGTGGGGATGCAGTTCTTCGGGGACCGTGCCGGAGCATCTGCGGCAATTGATCAGTCAGATTCTTGAATCGGGGGACGAAAGGGAAATTGAACTTGCGGTAGACGAACGTTTCTTCTCCCTGATAATAGTTCCTGTGGCAGACGAAGGTTATGTAAATATGTACGGCAGGGACGTCTCCCTGAAGAAACAGATGGAAGAAAAACTCAGGACATACTCGCTTGAGCTGGAAAGGAGCAACAAGGAACTGGAACTCTTTGCTTCCATAGCCGCACATGATTTACAGGAACCGCTTCGGGGCGTCTCCGGTTTTGCCGGGCTTCTGAAGAAGCGTTACATGGGCAAACTGGACCAGGATGGGGATGAGTTTATTTCCTATATAGTGGACGGGGCTGAAAGAATGCAGCAATTGATCAGGGACCTGCTCGCTTATTCGAGAGTCACTACCAGTGGAAAAGCATTCACTCCTGTCGATTGCAATAATGCGGTCAGGGCTGCTCTTGACAATTTAAGAATATCCATTGATGAGAGCGGGTCTGTTATTACATTCAAACCTCTACCTGTTGTGAACGCCGACAAGGGACAGATAATACGTTTATTCCAGAACCTGATCGGAAACGCCATAAAATATCGCGGAGACAGTAAGCCTGCCATAGCTGTATCCGCGGAAAAACAGGGCGATGAATGGGTATTTTCCGTGGCTGATAACGGTATCGGCATTGATGCGCAATATTATGCCCGCATATTCCAGATATTCCAGCGTCTCCATAAACGGGATGAATACCCCGGCACCGGTATAGGTCTTAGCGTCTGCAAGAGAATAATCGAAAGGCACGGCGGACGCATCTGGGTGGAATCCACGCCTGGCAAGGGGTCTGTTTTTTATTTTACAATACCGGCGGGATAAAAGGAGAAAAATTATGGCGGTCGAAGACAACCGGGCCGGGACAAAAATAAGCGGTCCAGACATTATCCGGTTACTCATGGTTGAAGATAATCCTGCTGATGCCAGGTTAATACAGGAGACGCTCACTGAAATAGAGAACATACGCGCCGGTGTTACACTTGTAGAGACACTTTCCGAGGCAATTAAGAATCTCGAAACATCAAAATACGATATCGTACTCCTCGACATGACTCTGCCTGACAGCGAATGGCCGCACACCCTGGTCAGCGTCGTTAAATGCGCTCCTGATGTTCCTGTTGTTATATTAACGGGTCTGGATGATGAAATGCGCGCTATGCAGTCGCTCAAGAAAGGCGCCCAGGATTATCTGGTCAAGGGAGATATCAACAGCAGACTGTTGAGCCGTACTATTCTGCATGCCATCGAGAGGCAGCGTCTCAGGCTCAAAATGATCCTTTTTGAAGAAGACCTCAAACAGAAACAGAGCCAGATCGAGAAACTGAACATTACTTTGGAGCAGAGAGTTGTGGAAGAAGTGGCCAAAAATCGCGAGAAAGAGTTTATGCTGCTCCAGCAGGGCAGGCTTGCGGCCATGGGAGAGATGATCGGCAACATTGCCCACCAGTGGAGACAGCCCCTGAACACTCTTGGGCTCCTTATCCAGGATATCAGCCACGCATACCGGTATGGGGAACTTAACAGGGAATACCTTGACAAGAGCGTCGAAGATGGAATGAAGATA